>JAFWCP010000234.1 GCA_017536845.1 Solobacterium sp.
AGAGACAACCAGGACCTTGTGAGCGGAACGATCGACGGATTATATACATTCACACATCCGTTCGGCTGCTCGCAGACCGGCCATGACCACGCCCAGACAAGAAAGCTGCTGGCTTCCCTTGTCCGCCATCCCAATGCGGCAAGCGTCCTGGTGCTGAGCCTTGGCTGTGAAAACCTGACCCACGAACAGTTCCTGCAGGAACTGGGCGACTATGACCCTGAGCGGGTGAAGTTCCTCACCTGCCAGCATGTCGAGGACGAAATTGAAGCCGGTTCCCAGCTTCTCGAAGAATGCGCCGCCTATGCAGCTCAGTTTGAAAGAGAAGAAATTCCGGCCAGTGAGCTCGTCGTCGGCATGAAGTGCGGCGGCTCGGACGGCCTGTCCGGCATCACCGCCAACCCGACCGTCGGCAGATTCTCCGACATGCTTACCGCCATGGGCGGCACTACCGTCCTGACGGAAGTCCCGGAGATGTTCGGCGCCGAGAGCTTCCTGCTCAACCGCTGTGTTTCGCAGGAGGTCTTCGAAAAGGCATCGAACATGCTGAATGGGTTTAAGAACTACTTCATTTCCCATAACGAAGTCGTTTATGATAACCCGAGCCCGGGCAACAAGCAGGGCGGCATTACAACTCTGGAAGATAAATCCTGCGGCTGTGTGCAGAAGGGCGGCAGCGCCCCGATCGTCGATGTCATCAACTATGCCGAACAGGTAAAGGTCAAGGGCCTCAACCTGCTTTACGGCCCGGGCAATGACCTTGTATCAGCAACTGCCCTGACCGCGGCAGGTGCCCATATGATCCTGTTTACAACCGGCAGAGGTACGCCGTTCGGCGCACCGGCTCCGACCATGAAGATCGCCACCAACACACCGCTTGCGGAAAAGAAGAAGAACTGGATCGACTTCAACGCCGGCGTTGTCGCGGATGGTACAAGAACACTGGACGAAGCGGCAAAAGACCTGCTGGACCTGGTCCTCGAAACCGCTTCCGGCAAACAGACATGTTCGGAAAGAAAAGGCTTCCGTGAGATTTCCATCTTCAAGGATGGCGTTGTACTCTAGGAGGTTCCATACATGCAGTTAGGCATTCGGCTCCACGATGTCAATGCGTCACTGCCTATAGAAGAACAGACCATGGAGGCAAGGGCACGCAAGGCAAAAGAAGAAGGATTTTCCTGCGTGCACCTTGCATACTCCAAGGTCATCAAAGGTGTGACGTTTGACGACTGTGCCTTAAACGAAGGCCTTGCCGTCTATACGAAAAAGGTCTTCGCAAAGCAGGATCTGGATGTTGCCGTGCTGGGCTGCTATCTCAACCTGGCCCATCCCGACCCGGAAGAACTGAAGAAGATCCAGAGCCGCTACTATGGCCATTTACGGGTGGCTTCCCTGCTTGGCTGTTCGGTGGTCGGCACCGAAACCGGCGCCCCCAACCCGCAGTATAAGCATGATGCCAATACCCATTCGAAGGAAGCTCTGGAAACCTTCATCACCAACCTTGCTCCGGTTGTGGAATGCGCCGAAAAGCATGGCGTGAACATGGCCATTGAACCGGTCTGGAAGCACATTGTCTATGACGCAAAGCGGGCAAAAACCGTTCTCGATGCCATCGGGTCACCGAATCTGCGCATCATCTTTGACCCGGTGAACCTGCTGTATCCCGGCAATCTGGATCAAAGAGAACAGGTATTTGCCGAAACGATGGAACTGCTTGGCGACCATATTGCCGTTGTGCATCTGAAAGACTATGTTCCTGCCGGCGATGACCTCAAGAGCATCGCCGCCGGAACCGGCGAAATGGACTATACTGAGATTCTGCGGTTTATGAAAACCCGCAAGCCGTATATCCAGGCAACGCTGGAAAATACGGTGAACGACAATGCCGTCCAGGCACGTATGTACCTGCAGGGCATCTATGATCAGCTATAAGAAAAAGAAGAGGAGAAAATCATTATGAACAGCTTGAATGAAGCAATCGCCAGGATCGGTGTTGTACCGGTCATCAAACTTACAAACCCGGAACGTGACGCAGCTCCGCTGGCAAAGGCTCTGACGGAAGGCGGTCTGCCGGTAGCGGAAGTGACCTTCCGAGCTGCCGGGGCTGACAAGGCCATTAAGCTCATGAAGGAAACATGCCCTGACATGATCGTCGGTGCAGGTACCGTCCTGACACTCGAACAGGTTCAGGCAGCTTATGATGCCGGTTCACAGTTCATCGTTTCCCCGGGCTTCTCCGCTGCGATTGCGGACAAGTGCGCGGAGCTTGGCATTCAGTACTTCCCGGGCGTAACAACCCCGACCGAATACCAGATGGCTCTGCCGTATGGCTATGAAGTCATCAAGTTCTTCCCGGCTGAACAGTCCGGCGGCCTTGCCAAGATCAAGGCGATGAGTGCGCCGTTCCCGATGTTCAAGGTCATGCCGACAGGCGGCATCTCCCTGAAGAATCTGGAAGAATACCTGTCCTGCCCGGTCATCGCGGCATGCGGCGGCTCCTACATGGTCAAGGCCGATGATATCGAAAACGGCAACTGGGACCACATCATTGAACTGTGCAGGCAGACAAGAGAAATCGTTGACAGAGTCAGAGCAAAGTAAAAGGAGAAAACAGTTATGAGCAAAGTAGTTACATTCGGCGAACTGATGGTTCGTCTGCAGCCCTTCAATTATGAGCGCTTTGTCCAGGCAAACACCCTGGAATTCACCTTCGGCGGCGGCGAAGCCAATGTTGCGGTTTCCCTTGCCAACTATGGTCTGGATGCTTCCTTCGTGACAAAACTGCCGGCCCACGCCATCGGCCAGGCGGCGATCAACAGCCTGCGCCGTTACGGTGTTGATACATCCGACATCGTCCGCGGCGGCGACAGAGTAGGTATCTACTACAACGAAAAGGGTGCTTCCCAGCGCGGCTCCGTCTGCATTTATGACCGTGCCAACAGCGCCATCCAGCTGGCTTCTCCGGAAGACTTTGACTGGGACAAGATCTTCGACGGCGCTGACTGGTTCCACTTCACCGGCATCACACCGGCATTAGGACCCAATGTTGTCGAAATCTGCCGTCAGGCGTGCAAGGCTGCCAAGGCCAAGGGACTGAAGATTTCCTGCGACCTCAACTACCGCGGCAAGCTGTGGACAAGAGAACAGGCCAGAGAAGCAATGACAGACCTCTGCCAGTATGTAGACGTCGTCATCTCCAACGAAGAAGATGCAAAGGATGTCTTCGGCATTGAAGCAGAAGCTACCAACATCTACGGCGGCAAGCTCAACCATGACGGCTACAAGTCCGTTGCCAGGCAGCTGGCTGACAAGTTCGGCTTCGAAAAGGTTGCGATTACCCTGCGTGAATCCCACAGTGCTTCCGACAACGGCTGGAGCGCACTGCTCTATGATGTTGCAGCTGATGAATACTGCTTCTCCAAGAAGTATGAACTGAGAATCATTGACCGTGTAGGCGGCGGTGACAGCTTCGGCGGCGGCCTGATCTATGCGTTATTAACCGGCAAGTCCACCCAGGCGGCGGTTGAATTTGCAGTTGCAGCTTCGGCACTGAAGCACACCATCGAAGGCGACTACAACATGATGACCGTATCTGAGGTTGAAAAGCTCGCCGGCGGCGACGGCTCCGGAAGAATCCAGCGTTGATCAGTTCAGGAGAATTTCAACATGATGCATCACAATCCGCTGCTGAGTGAAAACCCGGACCGGAAGTTCATTACGTTCGGAGAAGTCATGATGCGTTTGACCCCGCCCAACTATGACAAGATCAGAGTTGCGACGGATTTTGAAATCAGCTACGGCGGCTCCGAGGCCAACATTGCCCTTGCGCTGGCAAATCTGAAGGTGGACAGCACGTTCTTTACGGTTGTCCCTGACAATTCCCTGGGCAAGAGTGCCGTACGTATGTTACGAAGCAATGACGTCCACTGCACCCCGGTCATCCTTTCGACCCCGGAACAGACTCCGACCCATCGGATGGGCGTCTACTATCTGGAAACCGGCTATGGGATCCGTCCCTCGCGGGTAACCTATGACCGCAAGCACAGCGCCATCGCCGAGTTTGATTTTTCAAGCATTGACGAGGACGCACTGCTGGAAGGCTATGACTGGCTGCATCTGTCCGGCATTACCCCGGCGCTGAGCCCTTCCTGCGCCGAGTTCACACTCCGGCTGATGAAGAAAGCCAAGGAAAAGGGGCTGACCGTCAGCTTTGACGGCAACTTCCGTTCCCTGTTATGGACGTGGGATGAAGCCCGTGACTACTGCACACAGTGCCTGCCTTATGTGGATGTGCTGTTCGGCATCGAACCGTACCATCTCTGGAAGGATGAAGAAGACCATGCCAAAGGCGACGTCAAGGACGGCCTCAGCATGCATCCCAGCTATGAACAGCAGGATGATGTCTTCCAGGCATTTGTGGAAAGATATCCCAATATCAAGTGCATCGCCCGGCATGTCCGCTACGCCCACTCCGGCAGCGAGAACAGCCTGATGGCTTACATGTGGTACCAGGGACATACCTTCGAAAGCAAGATGTTCACCTTCAATATCCTTGACCGTGTCGGCGGCGGCGACGCCTTCGCAAGCGGCCTCATCTATGCGATGATGCACGGCTACAAGCCGATGGATATGGTGAACTTCGCGGTTGCTTCCAGTGTGATCAAGCATACGATCCACGGTGACGGCAACATCATCGACGATGCCGAGAGCATCCGGAACCTGATGAATATGAATTACGATATCAAGAGGTAAGAGATACATGAAAGCATTTATGGATAAGAACTTCCTTCTCGAGACAGAAACAGCGCAGCATCTGTTCCATGACTATTCCGACAAGATGCCGCTGGTGGACTATCACTGCCACATCTCTCCGAGGGAAATCTACGAAGACAGACGTTTCAACAACCTGGCGGAAGTCTGGCTCGGCGGCAAGAACCCTGACGGTTCCTACTTCGGCGACCACTACAAGTGGAGAGTCATGCGTTCCAACGGTACACCTGAGGACTTCATCACCGGCGACCAGCCCGACTTCGAACGTTTCCTGAAGTTCGCATCAGCGCTGGAAATGGCCATCGGCAACCCGATGTACCACTGGACCAACATGGAACTTCATAAGTACTTCGGCGTTGAAGAACCGCTGACCGTTGAAAACGCGAAGGAAATCTGGGACAAGTGCAACGACAAGCTGCAGAATGATCCCAACATGACCGTCAGAGGCCTGATCAAGCAGTCCAACGTTGCCTTCATCGGCACAACGGACGACCCGATCGATTCTCTGGAATGGCATGTCAAGATCAAGGAAGACCCTTCCATCGAAGTCAAGGTCTGCCCGTCCTTCCGTCCTGACAAGGCCATCAACATCAACAAAGAAGGCTTTGCGGACTACATCGGCAAGCTGGCCGCTTCCGTAAACAAGAGCGAACTGGCAACCGCCGACGATGTCATCGCAGCGCTGATTGAACGTCTGGAATTCTTTGCGGAAATGGGCTGCCGGGCAAGTGACCACGGTCTGGACTACATCCCGTACAGACACGGCACACCAGAAGAAGTCAATGCCGCATACCAGAAGGTCATGCAGGGCGGCGAAGTCACTCTCGAAGAAGCTGAAAAGTATCAGACAGCCGTGCTCGTTGCACTTGCGAAGGCGTATCACCGCCTCGGCATCGCCATGCAGCTGCACTACTCCTGCCTGAGAAACATGAACGAAAAGATGTACAGAAGGCTTGGCCCGGATACCGGTTATGACATGATCGCCCAGAATACCTGCGGCGGTGACATTGCCAGACTGTTATCCAGGCTGGACGAGACCAACGAATGCCCGAAGACCATCCTGTACTCCCTGAATCCGGCCGATCTGGCACAGCTTGGAACATTGCTGGGCTGCTTCCAGTCGGATGAGATTCCGGGCAAGATCCAGCTTGGCTCGGCATGGTGGTTCAATGATACAAAGAGCGGCATGGAAGATCAGATGAGATATCTGGCCAACCTCGGCCTGCTGGGCAACTTCATCGGTATGCTCACAGACTCCAGATCCTTCCTCTCCTATGCCCGTCATGACTACTTCCGCCGCATCATGTGCAACATGGTCGGCAACTGGGTTGAAAACGGCGAGTATCCCAACAACGACGCTTCCCTCAAGAAGATCGTTGAAGGCATCAGCTATACCAACGCTGCCCGTTACTTCGGCCTGTAAGACAGTATTTCTGAAGAGAATGCCGTTTCATCAGCGGCATTCTTTTTTCCGGCTTTATGGATTGTTATGTTAAAAGATGATCAGAGAGAAAAGGTAATTCTTCTGCAGTGCTGCAGAAAATGGCTCTTTTAAAGGACAAGAGCGGCATAATCATGCCCGGGCAGGCAAAATCAGGTATAATATTCAAAAGCAGGAAGGTGATATGTATGAGGAAGGGATTACCGGCGGGAATAGATTCATTCGAAAGAGTCCGTAAAGGGAATTATTATTTCGTGGATAAGTCCCTTGCATTAAAAGATCTTCTGGATCCGGCACCGGCTGCAGTGACCTTGCTTACAAGACCCAGACGGTTTGGCAAATCAATGCTTTTGAGCATGTTCAGGAATTTTCTTGATATAGGGCAGGCAGGAACGGATCTTTTTACAGGCTTGAAGATCCATGATGATAAAGAATTCTGTGATCTGTACTTTCATCAATATCCGGTGATCTATCTGTCATTCAAAGAAATCATCCCAACTTCACCATCTGATGAAAAGAGCGCGAGGGCAGCCCTGATCAAAACAGTCGGAGAAACGGCTGAAGGGTTTGCATTTTTACTGACCAGTGAAAAACTGAATGAATCAGATAAAATGGCCTTTCGCAGGATATCCACTCGTAATCGGGATATGATGGAAGGTGATGAATTCATGATTGCGGATGATTCGCTGCGCGGAAGTCTGAAAACACTGTCAAGGCTTCTCCATAAACACTATGGTGTTCCCACTGTTATTCTGATTGACGAATATGATGTACCTTTGGATAAAGCTTTTTCGGGTGGGTATTATCATCTGTTTATCAACCTGTACAAGTCCTTTCTCAGTTCAGTTTTAAAATCAAATGATGATCTGGCTTTTGCGGTCATGACAGGATGCCTGAAGATTTCTGAGGAATCCATTTTCACCGGGCTGAACAATCTCACAGTTATGGACGTCATTCGATATGATATGGATGAATACTTTGGCTTTACACAGCAGGAAACAGAAGAACTGCTTACCTGTTATGGTTTGTCAGATTATAAGGAGATGGTGAAAGCATTTTATGATGGCTACCACTTTGGCAGTCAGCTTGTCTATAATCCATGGTCAGTCATCTCCTTTGTCAAAGATGCTGTTTCAGCAGTCAGGAAAGGCAAAGAACCGATTCCACCGTCTGGCTGGATGAATTCGTCACAGAATGCCATTCTGGAAACGCTGATGAAGCAGGCCGATGCAGATGTAAGACGAGATCTGCAGGCACTTTCAGATGGGAAAACAATTGTCAAAAAACTCAATGACCATGTGACGTATCCTCATCTGTTCGATACACCTGAACATATCTGGACAGTTTTACTTCACACAGGATACCTGACATGCACGACATTATCGCCGGATGGGATGGCTCATCTGATGATTCCCAATGAAGAAGTGCATAGATCCTTCGATGAATGCATCAACCAATGGGCGATGAAAACCACGGAAGAAGGGAAAAATCTGAAACAGTTCTGTGATGCCGTAGAAACATTCAACCCAGATAAAATCCAGCAGGCGATTCAGATATTACTGAAGGATGTTGTTTCCATCCGCGATACTGCAGCCAAAAGCGTCAGGGAGAATTATTATCATGGTATTCTGAACTGCGCTGTCAGTTACAGGCAAAACTGGTTAAGGTACTCAAACCCGGAGACTGGTGAAGGATACTGCGATATTGCCATTGAAGATCCTGACTTTTCATGGGGAATCATTTTTGAACTGAAGTTTGCGGAAAAGGGAAAATTCGAAAATGCTCTGAAAGAGGCAGAGTCGCAGATTCATACATGTCATTACGCGGAAATGCTGGAAGAAGACGGTGTTAAGAGGAAGTATCTGTATGCCATGGCATTCCATGGGAAAAACTGTCGTGTCAGACAGGTGAATACCTGCGGCAGTTGAAATGATGCCATGTTTCCGCCGGATGCAAATGTGTATATATGTTTTCCGTCTGACGGAAAAGCATCAATTTCCTGGATCATGGGGTTAAGCAAATGAAAGATACATCGGTTTTGCTTGCGGCAATGCTGGTTTTCACAGGCTGCAGCGCGGATTCAACAAAGATCTCAGACCTGAAACCGGAAGTCCAGAATACACTGGTGCTGCCGGTGACGGCTCCGTATAACAGCGGATTTTACTATCTTTCCCTCGGCCAGTCGGCACTTTGTTATGCAGAAAACTGTGAAAAGCCGGTAAAAATCACGGATCTTGCATACAATGATGACCTGCCGGCAAGCGAAAAACCCTATTTCGAGAAATACACGGATCATATCCTGATGAACAATCTGTATGTCCTGAATGAGAGCATCCTCAATGCGGATGGGCAGTCTTCATACCATCTGTATTCCATGACGCCTGACGGGCAAAAGAGGAAGGAAGAAATGGCCTTCCCATATGAACCGATCCAGTTCCTTCTGCACAGGAACACGCTGTTCTGCGTGGAGTACTGTGCTGATGGGAGTTCACTTCTGCATGTTTATGACGGTGCGTACAAAGAAATGACAACGATTAAAGAGAACGCACCGATCTACAGCCTGTTCGCCGACGGCAACGCGGTTTACTGCATGCATCAGGACGCCGTATCGGAAGAAGATGAAGTCCGTCGGTACCTGCTGGATACACAGGAATCGGAAACGGTCTTAACCGGTTCGTTTGATTTTGCAAACAACGACAGGATGGCATATCACACATTGTCACGGCCCTTCCTTTTTGATACGGATCCAATGGATATTACAGTCACATCACAGATTCAGAATCTGGAAGACGGCAGCCTGCTGTTCACCGTGGCCGATGAGTTCATCCGTTGCTTTGATGACGCATGTATCTATACCTCGACCATCAAGGAAAACCATGTCGCATACCATGTGTATGGCTGGGACGGGGAACTGCTTCAGACGATCATCCCGTCGGAAACAATCAGCGGCGAATACCTCTGTCATGACGGCTGGGTCAGGCAGGATTTCTCCGGCATTGTCCACGTGATCGACGGACAGATCATTGCCTGTGCGGATACTCCTGCCGTATACATCTCCTGCAGCATGGACAGCGGTGCCTGCCGCGTCATTCCAGAATAGCCACAGATGAAAAAAGAACGTTTCGGAAGAAACGTTCTTTTTCAGACTCTTTATTCTGAGAACTCAGATGTTCAGCAGGTCGCTGTAAACAGCCAGAGCACCGTCGGTGTTGTGGGCAAGAACCTTCTTGGCCAGAACCTTGCCGAGCTGGACACCTTCCTGGTCGAAGCTGTTGACGTTCCAGATGAAGCCCTGGAACATGACCTTGTTCTCAAAGTGGGCAAGCAGGGAACCCAGGGATGCCGGGGTCAGCTGGTCGCCGATGATGATGCTGGAAGGACGGCCGCCGTCAAACTTCTTGTTGAGGTTTGTGTCATCCTTGCCGGTTGCGAAAGCAACGATCTGGGCGGCAACGTTTGCGCAGAGCTTCTGCTGGGATGTGCTGCCTTCAATGACAACATCCGTGCCGATCTGGGAGTTCCTGTAGCCGATGAACTGGAGCGGTACAATGGTCTTTCCCTGATGGAGGAGCTGGTAGAAGGAGTGCTGACCGTTGGTACCCGGTTCGCCGAAGATGATCGGTCCTGTCGGATAATCAACAGGTTCGCCGAAACGGTTGACGGACTTACCGTTGGATTCCATATCCAGCTGCTGCAAGTGCGCCGGGAATCTGCTCAGAGCCTGGGAATACGGCAGGACAGCGGTATTCTCCATGCCAAGGATATTTCTTTCATACACGCCGATCAGCGCATCCAGCATTGCCGCGTTCTTTAACGGGTCTGCTTCCAGGGCGAGCCTGTCAGCTGCTGCCGCACCGTCGAGGAACTGTGCGAATACTTCCGGACCGAAGGCCAGGGAGAGGACGCCACAGCCGACTGCAGAGGAAGAAGAGTAACGGCCGCCGATGTAGTCATCCATGTAGAATGCATCGAGGTAGCCTTCATTCTTTGCCAGAGGAGAGGTTTCGGATGTGACCGCAACCATGTGCTTTGCCGGATCCAGACCTGCTTCGGTCAGGGCGTTCTTGACGAAAGCTTCATTGGTCAGTGTTTCCAGGGTTGTGCCGGACTTGGATACCAGGACAAACAGGGAATGCTTGACATCGATGGCATTCAGGACAGCTGCCGCATCATCCGGGTCGACGTTGGAGATGAACTTTGCCTCCATCTTCAGGGTGCCGTTCTTCCTTGCCCAGTTCTCCAGGGCAATGTAGATTGCACGAGGACCAAGGTCGGAGCCGCCGATGCCGATCTGGACGACGGTTGTGAACTTTTCGCCGTCGGCATTGGTGATTTCACCGGCATGGACCTTCTTTGCGAAAGCAGCGATCCTTTCCTGCTGTTTGACATAGAATTCACGCTTGTTGACGCCGTCGGCGATGACATCCTTGCCAAGCTGGCCGCGGCAGAGCTGGTGGAGGACCAGACGCTTTTCACCGGTATTGACAACAGCGCCGTTGTAGAGTTCTTCAAACTTGGCCTGCAGTTCAGCCTCTTCGCCGAGTTTCTTTAAGACAGCCAGAATCTCGTCATCAACTGCCTTTGCGGCATAGTTGAAGACCAGGCCTTCTGCCATCGGTACGCAGTATGTCTTAACGCGCTGGGCACCGTTTTCACCTGCCATGACTTCCGGCAGGCAGACGCGCTTTGTACCTTCGAGTTCCTTGTACGCTTCCAGCGTATCAAGGTTCTTCCAATTGATCATGATGTGATTCCTCCTTGTATTTTTCTCTTAATATTATGACATAGATTTGCCAATCCGCGATACTGACCTTCATCGTAAACGACAAACTTTTTCAATCAGAAACCATTTCAAAGGGCAAGAATCATTCGGAAGCCCGGCAGCGGGATTGTATAATAATAGGACGAAAGGAGACAGCCATGGCCGACCATTATCAGTATACGGAAATCGTGAACAGCCTGTTTGAAGAAAGGTCCGCAGCAATGCCGGGGTTTTACTGCCGTCAGGACGCCATCAAGGCCTATAAACGCTATCGCGCTGCCGGAGAAGATACCCGCCGGTTCAGACTGCACAGGCTGAAGAAAATCACCGACAGCTTTCAGCTTGACCTGCAGGAAGTCCTGGATCACCCGAAGATCCTGAACAGCCTGCCGACCAGGGAAGAAGCGCTGGACGGGCTGCCTGTGTTATTCCACGACCTCGCGGTCTCATCGCCGTCTGCCGCCGACTATATGGAACGGATTGTCAGACGCCTGAGTCCTGAATATGGCAAAGATACGGTCAGAACGGCCATCCTGAAGAAATTCCTGCTGGCGACCGGGAAGGACTGGAAGGAAATGAAGACTTCGGCCATCCTTCAGGAAGCCATGGCCCGTCTTGACGGGATGCATCTTGCGGTTTTCCGCCTGGCCAACGAAAAGAAGAAGCTGGAAATGCTTGTCAACAGCCTTGACGACAGCATCTTTACCGCCGAAAGGCTGAATCCCGGCCTTTCCGATATTGAAACACTGAATCTGATGATCCGCCGGTTTGATACCCTGGCTGAGGATCTTGAAACCTTCGACCGCAAAGGAAGGCCGGTGTTTGTTGAAGATATCCCGGTATCAGAAGAAACAAGGAAACGGATGGGCATCCGGCCTCATGATTCGGTGATCAGGTATATGAAACAGGCCGCAGAAAACCATCAGGACAAAGACCTGTCGTTCGTTTCGGCTCTGGAGGAAGATTTTACCAGACTGCTTTCGGAAACATATTATGTCCCGGCAAAAGGGAATAACAGCCTGAAGAAAGCCTATGAACTGTACAAGACAGACAGACGTGACCTGAAGGACAGAAAAGGCGAACAGTGGGAACTGCTGAAGATCTGCGATGACTTTGCGGCCGGGAGGTTCAAACCCAACGGCGGCAAGACCAGGCTGTATCTGTATTACTTTGCAATGGTCTTTGACATGACCGTCACCCATAAGGAAACAAAGGAAAGGACACCGGGACAGGATGGCTATGATCCCGCAACCAACCTGGTCAAGAACCTGTTTGAAGACTACTACAACGACAACCTGGTACGCTATCTGCGTGATGAATTTGCGGATGTAAGAACTGCCAAAATGTATGAAAGAGAACCGACCGGGGAAGGGATCAACTACAAAAACCCCGTGGAAGTCCTGCTGCTGTATTATCTGCTGCGCAAAGAGCTGCCGTATACGGCCGGCCAGCGGATTGACCGGGTCAGAACGATATTGCGCAAGAGCCGTAATCTGGCAGAAGAAACACCGCCGATGATGCAGAAGACGGAGGTTTACCGCCGCCGCATGGAAGAAATCCTGGAAACAGATGAAGAAGACCTGCCAGCTTATATTTCCGAGCATTTTGATGTCACGGCCAGCCCCGGAACTTCCGACATTGCCGTATCGGATGAAGAAAACACTGCCTGGAACATCCTTGGTGAACTGCTGGATGAAGTGGATGAAAGCATGCCGGGATCGGACAATGATTCACCCATATTCCAGAATGCCCCGGAACGGTTTCTTGAAACCACGCCCTTTGCGGCGAAACTGATTGATAAATACCATGATGAAGAAGGGTTTGTCAGGCTGGTGGACAACCTCGACAGACGGATCCAGAGCGGGATCCTGTGGGCCGGCATGAACCGGCTGCAGTTTCTGCTCGATGTCCTGTACAGCCTGGATGAGACGGACCAGAGACTGGAAAAGCTGGAAAAGAAACTGGGCGTGTCAGCCCGGGTGATCAATGACGCGGTGAATGCATTGCGTACCGCCGGCTTTGAGATTATCAAGAAAACACCGAAGAACAATGATGAAAAGGGATCGTATTTCACCCTGAAGACATCAGGGTATGATGATCCTGCCCTCAGCCGCATCTTAAAGAAAGAGGATGGATCGGCAGAACTGCTGGCCGAAAAGCTGACGGCATTTCGCAGGATGACCAGGACACAGCTGATCGCGGAATGCACGAATTACTACTTCATCCTGATGCAGGATTCCGAAAAGATGGAAAGCCTGCAGGAACTGTATGAAGATTATGCCTCGGTTGTGGACCCGTATCTGACGGAAGCAAGGTTCCAGCCCTTCAGCCTGCGGAATATCGTCGACCTTTACCTGCTGCTGGCCTTATCCTACAGCCTGCAGGAAAATGAGTGAAAGACCATGTAACAATAGGAAGGTAACAAGTATGGATAACAGAATCTGCCTGAAAGCCGGCGACAGGCTCGTGCTGGCAAGGGACGCGGAAAACAAAGCGGCGGAAGAGTTCCTGATCATCAGCGTCATCGGGAAAGGAAGCTCAAGCATCTGCTATGAAGCATTGCGGACAAGGGATTCCCACCGGGGCTGTCTGAAAGAGTTTTACCCGGTGACGGGTTACCAGATGGTCCGTCATGAGAATGTCCTGTTTGCCTCCGGCAGAAGCAGGGGCTTTCAGAAGCGGCGTGATACGTATGAGAGTACATATCGCCGGATCAGCGCCCTGGCCCGTGAGAACAGCGTCATCCGGAATTATGTGCAGGAAGGCGAACTGCTGTTCGGCACCTTTGACGGTTTTCTGCATACCGTGTTTGCGCCGAAAGACCAGTGCGGCACCGTCTACCACTTTGTCAGCGGCAATGCCGGCCTCAGCTTCCATGATTATATTGACCGGATCTATCAGTCAGGCATGGATCATGCCGACCAGACGATTGATGAAATCCTGGCCGTCATCATCACCCTTGCGGATTTTGTCAGAGCCCTGCACAAGGAAGGCATCCTGCATCTGGACCTGACCCCGGATAACTTCCTTGTCACCTATGACAGCTATCAGAAAATCAATCCCCATGCCATCAGTGTTTTTGACATCAATTCCATCCTGGATACCAACGGCACGGATGTCCTGAAATACAAGGGCACGCCCGGCTACCGGAGCCCTGAACTGGTGCAGGGCAAGCCCTGCCTGCAGTCGGATCTCTATTCCCTGGGTGCTGTGTTATACCATGCCTTATGCGGGAAAAAGTTCACAGGAGATACGGCAATTGCGGATGATTTTGCCTCTTCACCGCTGGTGCAGGCTTCGTTCATGCAGGAGGATGCCGTGCTTTGCCGCAAGCTGGTCAGGATCCTGGAAACCTGCCTCGAGACAGATCCTGAAAAACGGTACGGCAGTGTATCAGCCCTGCAGAAAGAGCTGAAAGGCGTCAAGGCAAGGCTGCTTGTCTACAGCGTCAGTGCCCGGGAGCTTGGCCACAGCCGTATTCTGAAACTTGCTTCGCTGCGGGAAAAAGGCGAAGCCGCACCGCTTACCCTGATGCGCAGGCTGCTGTTTGAACACCCGTTGTTTGAAACATGGAACCGCAGGGAACAGACCGTCAAGGTACTTGCTCTGGGTGATTCCGTCTATACCGAAGCATTCCTGGATGCCGTCATGCAGGCGGGGCAGATCCCGGGCCGGGAGCTGGACCTTACTGTGCTGGCTGCCCAGGCCATGGACTTCAAGGAACATTACCTTGCCCAGAGAAAACCGCTGGAACGGTTCTTTGCGGTTGATCAGGAAACAACCCTCCCTCAGCAGTACGGCCTGCTGAAGTTTGAAGAGCCGCAGGAAATCTTCCATGCCGGCATCAAGGCAGCCCAGGCAGACCATCTGGCCGAAGCCATCCTGAGCAGGAAAAGCTATGACTATATCTTTGTCTCGCTGTCATCCGACAGCCTGAACCTGACAGCAGCCAAAGCGTTTGCGGCCCATAGCAGCTGTCCGGTCTGCTTCATTGCCGAAAAGCCGCACCGGCTGCCGAAAGACAGCACGCTTGTACCGGTAATGATCCATGAACCGGTCACTGTCCGCTCCATCCATCCGGCCCTGGAACAGATGGCATTCAATACCGACATGTCCTGGAATGCCGAGATGACCTTTGACCTGTCAGAAGCCTACCAGCGGTTTGCCGCTGATCCATATAACTACCAGTCTTCACTTGCCTTTGCCTTATCGGTCAGATACAAGCTGTATGCGGCAGGGATTGTCCTGACTGAGGATGCAGAAAAACTGGCAGACAAAGAAGATCTTGTCATTGCGCAAGACGAGGTGCAGGCCGCAAAGCTGTTTGCGGAAAAGGTGCTGAAAGATCCTGACAGTGACCTGTATAAGAACCTTGTCTGCTTTGAGCACAGACGCTGGGTCATCGGCATGATCACCGATGGCTATGATGTGCCGCGGGATGAAAACGGCAATATGGACCTCAAACGCTGCATCAGCGAAGGCACCGTCAAGAACAAAGAGGCAAAGACCCATCCCTGTATCCAGTTCAGTACCCCGGAAACACCGCTGAACACCCCGGCCTATACGGAGAACGGCAGAAAGAAGTGGGATGAGAAGAAGATTGATCCATCCCTGGATGAGCTGGACAGGATGTCCCTCCGTCTGCATCAGCTGTTTGCCAAGGCAGCCAGGAACTTCCGGCAGACAAATCCCCTGCATATGCAGGATCTGAAAATTCTTGAAGAAATATGCAGAAAGGATGGTGCCGAGGCTGCGTACAGGCAGTATGTCTTCTGCCTGCGCAACATCCTGAACGGTATGGAAGGCTATACCAGGCAATACCGCTATTATGAAGATGTCCTGCGCAAGGAACTCAAAAAGGAAAGCCAGGCAGCAGAAGAAAGGCTGAAGCTGATCCGAAAGGCCTTCTATCCTGTCTTTGAAGCAGGAATGTACCGGAATTACAAGGCGATTGATGAAGAACTCATCCGCAGAATCCCGTTTATCCTGTCTTACCGAGGCACGGAAGAGATTGCCATGGCATTTGAAGACGGCAGAAAGGAAAACGGCCGCAATGAAGCAGTCTATGCCAATGTTGCCTCCGCCAGCCTGCTGCATCCGGTCAAGATCCATTATTTCTACGTCTATGACCATGATACGGTAACCGGCATGCTTGTCCACCGGATGTCTTCGGTGATGAACTATCTCAGCCGCCGTCGCTGCTGCCGCAGCGTGACCTTTACCATTGCCGTCAAAGATGAAACACAGCAGAAGGAACTGCA
>JAFWCP010000235.1 GCA_017536845.1 Solobacterium sp.
GGTCAGTCTGTGGCATTGCTGCAAACTGCGGCGGCGGTGTTTCGGAAATGCCAGAGGATGCCTTTTCACATCCCACCAGCATGACCGCACACAGCATTGAACCGATTTTCTTTATCATACGGCACCTCCTCACGCAGAACTGTGCCATAAACAATTCTGTTTCCGCCATTATCATAGCATGCCGATCCAGAAAACAGGAAGGCAGCTGCCTTCCTGTGCTCAGTGATAATCGTAACCGCTGTTTTCCCCGAGTTCTTTTTCCAGCAGTTCGGGATGGGCGGCAATATGATGCAGAAGCCTGAGGCTGCGGATGAAGTAGAAACCGTCGCCGATTCTTTCATCGATGGTTGCCCCGATGTCAAGGACCTCCCTCCGGACAACTGTGCCGTCATCCTGCAGGACATTTTCCTGACGCACCGTACCGACGGTGATCATGATGCTGCAGGTGCCGTAGTTGTTCAGATGGTGGTAGACAGCCGGCCCTTTGATGGAGCCAAGGTTGCTTAACAGCACTGACGTATAGTTCGGATCGCCGTCGGAAATCGGATCCGGAACCATGCCCCAGAAGTCCAGCGCCTTGATGGCCCCGACCGCCGGCATCAATAACGGCCGCGGCAATGCCGCAAACAGATCCAGAACTTTATCAATCCCGCCGGTGGAATGCTCGCTCCTGCGCATTTCCTTTACATCCCCGCGGACTTTCCTTGCAATGCTGAAGAGGTTGTCATCATCCTCCGGCACCAGCACCATCAATGATTCCTCCGACTGATCCTTGAACACCCTTCTGGCGACAAAGCTCAGCGAAACCTTCCTGCGCTGATAGAGCAGCCGTCCCTGGATGAAACGGTTCAGCACCGGCCGTTCCCGGATGACCCTGGCAATGATGGCCAGAACGGCATGGAACACCGTCACCTTTTCCTCCGGATGGGCTTCGTTGTACGCTCTGAGGTAACGGGCCAGTTCGGTGACATCCACCGTATCCTGCAGAAAGACTTCACTGTCCGTGCGCTTTGGCATCAGGTGCATCATCACCGTGCCCAGACCCGTGATCTCCTTCACCCGGACCGCCTCGCGGAAATCTCCTTCTTTACGCGGCATGCTTCTGTGCTTCCTCTTCCTCCAGCTTGCGGTAAGCCACCTTGCCGACAAGGGTCTTGGGAAGTTCATCCCGGAATTCAATTTCTTTCGGCAGTGAGTACTTGGCGATATGCTCACGGCAGTACTTCATGATGTTTTCCCTTGTCTCGTCATTCTGCGGTACACCCGGCCTTAACATGATGAAGGCCTTGACCGCCTGCATGCGGTATGGATCGGGAATGCCGATGACGCAGCTCATGGCAACATCAGGATGGGCATCCAGGATGTTTTCAAGCTGGCCGGGATAGATGTTGTAGCCGGAAGAGATGATCATCCGCTTTGCCCTGCCCTTGAAATACACAAAGCCTTCTTCGTCCATGATGCCAAGATCCCCGGTATAGACCCAGGTCAGGCCGTCCGCATGTGTCCGTAAGGTTTTTGCTGTTTCTTCTTCGTTGTTCATATACCCCTTCACGACGGTTGGCCCGGCCAGAAGGATTTCACCCTCTTCCCCATACGGCAGTTCTTCATCCGTATCCGGCCTGACGATCTTGATATAGGTATCCGGGAACGGAATGCCGATGGAGCCTTCCTTGGCCTTGTGCAGAGGCGTCAGGCAGCAGGCGGTCACCGTTTCGGTGGTGCCGTAGCCTTCCCGGATCTGCACATTGCAGTGATGCTCGGCAAGGAAGCTGTCCATCTTCTTTTTCAGCTCAACGGAGAGCGAATCACCGCCTGAGAAGACGCCCTTCAGGGAAGAAAGGTCAGCCTTCTCCATGCTCGGGATGCGCAGCAGCGCTTCAAACAGCGTCGGCACGCCGGCGATGAAATTGCACTTGTACTTCGTAATCAGACGGCCATAGCTCTTGGCGGTAAAGCGCGGTACCAGGACACAGCGGCCGCCCTGCGAAAGCATGCTGTGGATGCAGACGCCAAGGCCAAAGCCATGGAACAGAGGCATCGCCGCCAGCATCTTGTCCCCCGGCCGGAACATCGGGTTGGTCGCAACGATCTGCTGGCCCAGAGCATTGAAGTTCTTATTCGTAAGCATGATGCCTTTGGTCGTGCCGGTGGTGCCGCCGGAATACAGGATGACGGCCGTATCCTCGGATTTCACATCCGCCTTGTAGTTGTAGAAGCAGCATTTCCCCAGCCGCATGAATTCATCCCAGCGGATGACCGGTGCATCGGCCGGGATCTTCTTGACCTTGCGGCCTTCGGTCAGGTAGTAGCCGGCCAGGATCGGCTTGGAAAGCTCATCCTTGATGGACGCAATGACGATGTTGACGACATTGGTATTGGCCCGGATTCTCTCGAATTTCCCATAGAACTGGTCCAGCGTCACGGCCGTGACGCTGTTGGAGAAATTGAGGTAATGCTCGATTTCCTTTTCCGCCGACAGCGGATGGATCATATTGGCAACCGCGCCGACAAGGTTGCAGGCATAGAACAGATAGATTGCCTGCGGGCAGTTGGGCATGGCAATGGTGACAGCATCACCCTTGCGGACGCCGATTGTCCGCAGCGAACGGGCACATCTGTGAATCTGATCAACCAGCTTTCTGTATGTGGTAGACCTGCCCATAAAATCAAACGCAACGGCATCAGGATACTGCAGTGCGATTTTTTCAACGGCAGATACCATTGACCCCTCATAATAGGACAGATGCGGCGGTACGCCGACAAACTGGTCCATCCATGGTGTTTTCACTTTCAGATTTGACATATTCATTTTCCCCCCGAAGCATTATACTCTCAAATCATTCGGGTGGCTGTCCGACTTTTGACGCCCGGTCAAATAATTCCCCTTCCATGGATCTGATTTCATCCAGCGGATAGGCCTGTCTTGCCTGGTCCACCAGGACCCGGTTCAGCGTATCAATCCGGCGGACCGTAACGGTCTTAGTGACATAGCGGCCGCCTTCTTTTCTTTCATCCGGTTCAAAGATCGTGATCTCCACTGTAGGCCTCTCCTTGATATGCCTGAACAGCACGGCAAAGCGATGGTCGAGATCTTCCTTCTCTTCTTCCGAAAGCTCCCTTCTTGCTTCGGTCAGCCGTCCTGTTTCGGCAATGGCTTCTTCATATCCGGTGAGTGCCGCAAAAGGAAGAAACTGCGCCGCCCGCCTGGCCAGCGGCATACGGGTATGCCTGGGAGTATAGGTTTCATAGATGATATCGCCGTATTTCGCCATCACTTCCGCATCATTGCCGCTGAGCTCCTGCGGGGTAATGCCCTTGACCCGTTCATAGCCGTTCATGCCTTGTGCCCTCCGA
The DNA here is from genome assembly GCA_017536845.1 of Solobacterium sp. The sequence goes on from JAFWCP010000235.1 coordinate 3,355, forward strand.
TCTGCGCATTGCGCTCTCTGGCGGTTGCCCCGTCTTCCAGGTTCTTGCCGGTCACAACGGCATTTTTGCCATAGCGGCGTTTGATTTCGAGAATGGCCTTCTGGACATTTTCCTCTTCCTGCCGTTCCTGTTCCGCCTGCTTCCGCTGTGCTTCCTTCACATCCGGGTCTTCAAACAGATTTGCCTGTTCATACACAGCCGGAGCCCTTTCGCTTTCATACACATTGCCAGCCATGACATCCACCCTGCGGACAAGCAGGGAACGGTCCACGCTTTTTTCATACACTGCTGTCAGGGCTTTCCGGATGACCCCGGCCGCATTGGTGCGGTATCTGACCCGCACGGTGGCATTGACCGGTTTCGGCACAATCCGGCCATACCAGTCCTGGACCATTTCCCCTTGGTAGTCATCGGTATGGCCGCGGTCATAGCCGATCCTCAAGCCGAACACATCTGCCACCAGCCCCTTCTCCGTCAACTGCAGGGCCAGGGCATCCGCCATTTCCTTGACGATCAGTTTTCCCTTTTCATAGCTGTAGCCTTCTGCCAGCACCTGGCCGGAGCTGATCGAAGAAGACTGCGGCTTATACTTCTGGATTTCGGCAATCGTGCACGATTCATAACCCCAGGCATGGTCGATGAGCAGTTCGGCGTTGATGCCGAAAAGCTTATACAGCTGGTCTTCATTTTCCAGGGAACGGCGGGCAACATCCCCCATGGTATACATGCCGTTGGCCTGCAGTTTACGGGCAATGCCTTTGCCCACCCGCCAGAAATCCGTCAGCGGTGTATGGTTCCACAATAATCTGCGATAGCCGATTTCATCAATCTCGGCAATCCGCACCCCGTCTTTGTCAGCGGGGATATGCTTGGCGACAATGTCCATGGCTGCCTTGGCAAGGTACAGGTTTGTCCCGATGCCGCCGGTCGCGGTGATGCCGGTGGTCATCAGCACATCGCGTATCATTTTCATTGTCAGCTCCCTTGCCGTCATGCGGTAGGTTTTCAGATAGGCAGTGAGGTCGATGAACACCTCGTCAATGGAATAGACATGGATATCTTCCTTCGCCACATATTTCAGGTAGATCTCATAAATCCGGGAACTGTATTCAATATACAAGGCCATCCGCGGCTTTGCCGTTACATACTGCAGTTCAAGATACGGGTCCTGTTTCAGGTCACGGTCATCCACCGAAGCCGAGCGGAAGCCGCCGCAGATCTTCCGTCTTCTTTCGGCATTGATCTGCTTCACGGCTGCAACCACTTCAAAAAGCCGGGCCCGCCCGCCGATCCCGTACTGTTTCAGGGACGGCGACACCGCCAGGCAGATGGTTTTTTCGGTTCTTTCCTCATCCGCCACAACAAGGTTGGAAGTCAGGGGGTCCAGGCCCCGTTCCACACACTCCACCGAAGCGTAAAAGGATTTCAGATCAATGGCCGCATAGATTCTTTCACCCATCCGAACTCACCTTGATAAACCTTCCTTTGATAAAACGGATCGGTTTTCCGTTCTGGTCCAGCCGCAATGATGTTTCCTGTTCCCTGACCAGCGTAAAGCCCAGCCGTTCAAGAAGCCGCACCGAAGGCCTGTTCTTCAGGCCCGCCTCCGCAACAAACACCTTTGTCTTTCTTTCCTTTGTATAATAATCCATCACTGCCCTGACCGCTTCATACGCCAGCCCCTGATGCTGGTATGCCTTCGCCAGGGCATAGCCGATTTCCTTTGTCCGCCAGCCGGTGACAGTGATAAAGCCGATCATCTGGTTCCGATAACGGATGGCAAAATAACAGCAGCGCAGTTCATAATACCAGGCCAGCACCTTCACCCCGCCGTCATCAATCGGGCTTGCGGCATCATAAATCCGATAGGCCGAATGTTCATAGTCGGCCAGGGTTTTCTGCAGGCCTTTCCAGTCGGTATGCTTCAGCTGGTCAATGACCAGCCTTTCTGTACACAGCCTCATGATTCACCATCCATATCAAAAACAGTTTCCGCTTCCAGAAGGTCGTTGATTCCATATTCACGCATGACATCCGGGTCATCCGTCTCCACGGCATGTTTCCGGATTTCCAGATACCCCATTGCCTCTTCCTGCACAAGCCTGCGGTATTTCTCCTCGTCCAGACGGACGATCACCCGTTTTCCGACCAGCGATTCATCCTCCGCGACCAGAATCATGTATTCCACAAGATGCTCTGTCCAGCCGTTTTTTCTTCTCATATAAATAAATCTACCATGGTTTTCCCAGTTCTGCACTTTATATCAGGCACCAATCACCATATCTTATAAACTGATGCTTATTTATTATTTGATTTTATGGCACAATGTTATAGAATACGAAATGCCGGGGTAAGGACACATCCAGACCCGGCAGGATAGACGGTTCCGGTCATTGTCCAGGCGGCAGAAGCATATCATTCGGCAATGACCCGTATTAATGTTAGAATAGCGGCACAAAACAGCCTGCAATTCAGCTGCCGCTGAAATACCGCCCGCCGGCATCCGTCACAGCCGGCCAGATTATCCGATAGCGCCTGAAAAGACGCATCCTGCACACGGCCTACAGGCCTGCAAACACGCTCCTGAGAAATCAAGAGTGCTGTTATCCCCCTGCTGACAGTCACGCAGAAGTGATACGGTGATAAAATGATAGATCAGAAACTATATTCCGTCCTGAAGGTGCACGAAACCGGCAACTTCACCAAAGCAGCATCCGAACTTTCCCTGACCCAGCCTGCGGTCTCGCAGCACATCCTCTCCCTGGAAAAAGAACTGGGAGTGAAAATCTTTGAGCGCCATGCCGGCTCCATCTCGACAACCCGGGAAGGAGAACTGGTCGTGCAGTATGCCAAGCGGATGATGGCGCTGTATGCCAACCTGAAAAATGAGCTTTCCAGTGAAACCAGGCACGTCACTTCCCTGACGGTCGGGGTCACGCATACGGCAGAAAGCAACCAGATCACCGCGGCCCTGGCAAAGTATGCCTCCATCAACAGCCTGTCGATCAAGATCCAGACCAGCACCATCAACAACCTTTACGACATGCTGAGCAACTATGAGCTTGACTTTGCGATCATGGAAGGCGCTCCTGCCGATAACAGATGGCAGTACCTCCCTCTGGATACCGACTCGCTTGTCCTGGCGGTCTCCCCCAGCCACCGGCTGGCGAAGAAGGATCTCATCCGCATTTCCGATGTGAAAAAGGAAAAGATGATCCTCCGTCTGCCCAATTCCAATACAAGAAACCTGTTTGTTTCTTCCCTGGAAGCCAAGAACATGTCGATCAATGAATTCAACGTCATTCTGGAAATCGACAACATCGCAACCATCAAGGACCTGATCCGCCATGATTACGGTGTCTCCGTCCTTGCCAAATCCGTCTGCCTGGATGAAATCCGCAAGAAGAAGATTGTCTGTCTGCCCATTGAAGGCTTTTCCATGGTCAGAGAGATCAACGTCGTCTGCGAAAAGGATTTTCGTTATCCCGACATCCTGCAGGGCGTCATCAACGAATATCTGGAAACCCGCCGCAAATACTGAACGACAGAGCCGCAAGGCTCTGTTTTCATATCCTCATAAAAAACA
>JAFWCP010000236.1 GCA_017536845.1 Solobacterium sp.
CAGCTTTCTGGTCGACCTGCTTGCCTTTGCGGTGTTATCGCTGTTCCTGACCGGCAGCACCGGGGTGCTTTTCGCCAATGTGATCGCCAGAATCTTCTCGGCAGCGTTCAATTACGAGGTCAACCGGAAGCTTGTCTTCCATGATGATTCCAGCCGGAAGGAAAGCGCATGGAAGTATGCATCTCTGGCTGTGATGATCCTGCTGGTAAATACGGCAGTCTTATATGTGCTGACGAGCTTTCTGCACATTCCCACCCTGGCCGCAAAGGTCATTACGGAAGGAATCCTCTTCCTTGTTTCGTGGACAGTGCAGAACAGGTATATCTTCGGAAATATGAAAATCAGACAGGATGGTGATCAGAATATGAAACCGAATAACACATACAGGCCGATGTTCCGCTGGGTTGACTGCCTGCTGATTGCGGGGCTGACGGTCTATTCCCTGCTGGATACCTTTGTGCTGACAGAGGCATACCAGACCGTACCGGCCCATGCGGCGGTGGAAACGGCTTCGGAAACGGAAGAAACAGCAGCATCCAAACGGACAGGCGGCACGTCGCCTTTTGTCCATGCATCTCGAAAGTCATCGAAGAGATCGGGTTCCGTATCCATCGGGAAATCCTCTTCGAATACGGAAGAAAGCAGCACAAAGGCTTCCGCTTTCACCGGGGATCTGTCATATGCGGATGACAACATCAACATTGCCATCTCTGAATATACGTATCAGAATTCGCAGATCTATGTCGCGGATGTGCAGCTGTCTTCCCTGGATTATCTGTATACGGCCTTTGCGGACAATGTCTATGGCAAGAACATTACCGCAAAGACAAGTGAAACCGCTGCGGCCAACAATGCCATCCTGGCCATCAACGGGGATTACTACGGTGCCCGAAACAGTGGCTATGTCCTGCGCAACGGTGTCCTGTACAGAGAGTCTGCCCAGTCCGCTTCCCAGGAAGACCTGGTCATCCATTCTGACGGCAGTTTCTCCGTCATCACCGAAGGTTCGGCCAGTGCCTCTTCCCTGGCGGCTTCCGATGCCCTGCAGGTATTCTCCTTCGGGCCGGGATTGATCATCGATGGCGAGATTGCAGTCAGCACCACGGAGGAAGTCGGCAAGGCGAAGGCATCCAATCCCCGTACGGCCATCTGTGAAATCGAACCCCTGCATTATCTGCTGGTTGTATCAGACGGCCGGACGGATGAAAGCGAAGGCCTTTCTCTGTATGAACTTGCATCCTTCCTGCAGGAAAACTTTGATATCCAGACTGCCTATAACCTTGATGGCGGGGGATCTTCCACCATGGTATTCAACGGTATGCTGGTAAACAACCCGACCACCAGCGGCAGCAGTATTTCGGAAAGGAGTGTCAGTGATGTTATCTGCATTGGTTACTAAAGACAGGTCAGTATCTGTCTGGCTTATCATGACAGTGTTCTGCGGCCTGTTCGCATTTGTCTATGAAATGTTCAGCTTCGGCGTATATTCTTCCAGCATGATCTTCATGTTTGCCTATCCGCTCATGCTGGGTGTACTGCCCTGTGTGGTCCTGAAGGGGCAAATGGGCCGTCTTTGGAATGACGGCGTCCTGCTTCTGACGGCTGCCAGCCTGCTGAACGGGGTGTTTGAAATCTACGGCACGACAAGTACCATGACCCCGCTCATCCGGTGGCTTGGCATTGGCTGCCTGGCGGTGGGATTGTTATCAAGGCTGAGGAAACGGGCATGTCAGTAAAGGAATGGCTGCTGCCTGTCGTCAAAGGGAGCCTTGTCGGGGCAGGCGCCATCCTGCCCGGCATCAGCGGCGGTGTATTGTGTGTGGCCTTCGGCATTTATGAGCCGATGATGGCGCTGCTTGCCCATCCGCTGAAATCCTTCCGGACATACGGCCGGATGTTTGTCCCCTTCCTGCTTGGCTGGGTCTGTGGTTTTGTCCTGCTGGCCGGGCTGGTGGAAATGCTGTTTGAAGGGTCTGCAGCCGTTGCGATGATGCTGTTTGCGGGACTGATCTTCGGGACCCTGCCGCAGTTACTGCAGGATTCCGAACAAAAGGAAAGCACAGGCTGGTCGCCGTTATTGCTGGCACTGGTGTCGGCAATGCTTTTGATCAGCTTCCTGAACAAGGCATCGGCAGCAGTTGTCTTTACGCCCGGTGTGCTGACATATGTCTTTGCCGGGGCAGTCTGGGGGCTGAGCCTGATCCTGCCGGGATTAAGCTCTTCCGCCCTGTTGATCTTCCTTGGCATCTATCAGCCGATGACCGCCGGCATTGCCGCCTTGGACCTTCAGGTCATCCTGCCCCTGCTTGGAGGGTTGTCATTGACGGTGCTGACGCTTTCCAGGCTGGTCAACAGGCTGTTTGAACAGCGAAGAGGCCTGATACTGAAAGTGATCAGCGGCATCATGATTGCGGCAACGCTCTGCATCCTGCCGGAGAGTTTCCCTTCCGTCTTCCAGTTTGCTGTATCCCTGCTGTGTTTCCTGACGGGATTTTTCCTGGCCAGAAGCATGGACAGACAGAAGGAAAAGTGGGCCTTATCTTAAAGACAGCAGAACACCCGGTTCTTCAGCAGCCGGGTGTTTTCCTGCCTGACCGGCTCAATCAAAAAGGGAACGACAGATAAGATAACTGCTTTTATTCGTATTCTGCATGGAAAGACATAGAAAACAAGTATTTGAACATAGGAGTTATATGGGATATAACTTTGATTGAGAAAAGACAGTGGAAGATCACTGAAGGAGGATGAAACGATGGCACTGATTCAGATGGATTTCAGATCCGAAACATTGAAAAGAGCGGTAACAGTGAATGTGATTCTGCCGGTGGAAAGGTTTCAGGGACCTTATCCGACCTTATACCTTCTGCATGGCCTGACGGACAATTTCAACGGCTGGCTCAGCTACACCAGGATTCGTCTGTGGGCAGAAGAAAGCGGTCTGGCGGTTGTCATGCCTTCCGGAGAGAATTCATTCTACATGGACATTCTTGTCAAGGATGGCTGCCTGGGCGATTTCGGTGAATTTGTCGGCCGTGAACTGGTCGATGTCACGCGGGAAGTGTTCCCGCTTTCCCGGAAACGGGAGGACACCTTCCTGGCCGGA
>JAFWCP010000237.1 GCA_017536845.1 Solobacterium sp.
GCGGATGTTTTCCGTATAGCCTAGGAAGTACCTGCATTCCCTTCGGTTGAAACGGCTGATGCCGTCATAGTCTGACAGATGGGAGCGCTCCACCAGATCCCTGCCGCCGACCAGTCCGACAAGATGCTCAAATACGGCATGGATTTTCTCCGGACGGTCCTGGTAATTGCAGAAAGACTGCAGGTAGTAGAACATTACCATTGAATGCAGCGCGATTGCCGTAGGCTCATGGATATCCATAATGTTATTGACCTTCTGATCATCCTTTTTGCGGCAGATCAGGGCATTTGCGCAAAGCATCAGCGGAATGCCGTATGTCTTTTTCCGTACCTTGCTTTTATCAATCAGCCAGCTGAACATACCGTCAATATTGATGATTTCAGGCAATTGGTGCAGAAAGCCCTTTTCAGCAAGAGCCGACATGATAATGGCGTCATAAACCAGGATATCCGCATCCTGTCCAGGCAGTTCATGATAGCAGTTCCATTTCCTGAACACGATTCTGCGGGTATGGCCGGATGATCGGAAACGTCCTTCCAGAAGACGGCAGAAATAATCCGCATCGGTCAGGTCAAAAAAGTGATATATCACAATCGGTGTCTGATTCGTATTCAGATGTTCTTCCATCGTATGACTCCTTCCGGCATTTATGAAACCTCGTCCGTTATGAGGTTTTGGCTGTCATCCACGCTGACGAAGAGGATTCCCTCCCGGTCAAACGGAATCCGGCTATTGACCCGGCCGTTCAGAAAGCGGAAGGAACCACCGTGGTTCTGCGGCCGGTCAATGGGATTGACCATCAATGTATCCCCGGCGGCATGGCCTGCCTGGCCGGCATACTCTTCCAGAATGCCGTTTTCCCATTCTTCCACATCATAGCTGACATAGACAGGCCACACCAGCAGGCCGTCTGTGATGAAGCGTTCCGGGAATTCCCAGAGATCCCCGCACAGCGCAATCGTCATCTTCATGCCATGGAGCCGGAAACTTTCGACCGTAGTACCTTCGCGGTAATGGCCATCCGTCTTTGCACATTCTTTCCAGCCTTTTGAAATCCGCCGGTAATTGTGTACGATCTTCCCTTGCGAAAGGACAATGCAGGAAGAATACAGGCAGTCTGCTTCTTTTTCGATATACCCGCATAACAGGGCTGTTCCGTATTTAACGCTCAGATCCGCCAGCTTGCCGATGAGGTCAGAGCTCTGTTCCGCAGCTGTTTCAGCATCCTGATCATCTGACCAGGATAAACAGTCAAAGCCCTGCAGGAACGCTTCGCCAAAGCATAAAAGATCTGCTTTTCCTTCGGCTGTGCGCAAGGCCTTTTCAATCTGGCTGAGGTTGAAAGCAGGATCGTTGTTTCTGCATTCATATGATACAAGGCCGATTCTCATGCTGTCCTCCGGTATTCCTTTCCGATTCCTGCAGAAATTGAAAACAGTTTTTTCAGCGTTTCACCATGAAAACCCTGAGCAGAGATACGATGATGCCTGCTGCAAGCAGGACGATGCCGATGGTCAGGAAGAGGCTGCGGCGGTGCCCCAGCCGGATATAAAGATCAGAGCTTCCATCCAGTACGGACATGTACGCCCAATGGAAAAACAGGCTGATGCCAAAGCTGATGACTGCCGCAGCAATCAGGATGACGGTAATGGTCAACAGTGTCTTCTTCATGTTCGTGCCCCTTTCCGGATCTCATCTGTGTATAGATCATGCGGGAGACGGCATATGTTGAAGAATCCACATGGATGTCTCCTTCACAAAGGCTGCCGCCTGTTCTTCCGTCAGGTACGGGTATTCCCGCTGCAGGATGCCGTGTTCATCACTGTGACAGAAACTGCAGATGTACTGCCGTCTGTTTTCAAACGCATCCGGGCTGAAAATATCCATGAATGTATTTGCAAAACCTTCAGCATGTTTAAAGACACAAAAGGCCTTGATATCAGGGTGCTGTTCAAGATACAGGAAATCAAGATCGTACCAGTCTTCCTTTGCCGCCCTGACCAGACTGCGCTTATCAGCTTTATGCTGTTCAGGATATTTCTCTGCAAGCAATTCAGCGGTCATCTTTGACCAGCGGATATCTGTCTGAAGATGTGCCCAGCAGCCAAGGAAAAAGGAATATTCTCTGACGCTGTAACGGCTGATCGTTTTCTCACTGAAATGCCTTTCACAGAACCTGTCCATGTCAATAAAGGTTCCTTTCAAAGACCTGGTCTTGAAATGTGAAACCTCATAAGGCGGGCTGAACTGTGACCAGTCGGCATTGGGCACACCGCTGTCCGGCGCCGTATTTCCCATGACAAAGGCTGTCTGATCAACGTTTTTCAGATGCGGAAGAAGAAAATCCGCAATTCGTAAATGCACCATCCAGAATACCATAACTGTATTCCTTTCCGGGAGGGATCATCCTGTTACATACTCTGCAAGCAAGAGGGCAATGTCAAAGTGGCCGGGATCATGCTGGGTATGCCTGATCTGTCCCTTCGCTCTGCGCTCTGTCCAGACCGGTGCATCCAGAAGATCACCGCCGGTAAAGAACATATATGCCTGCAGGCCGCGGAAATCGCATACTGCCTGCACGGCGGCCCCTTCCATTTCTACGGAGATGCAGCCATCTGCCTTTCGTTTTTCAAAATGATCCAGGGTTTCCCGGTAGAAAGCATCCGTGGTCCAGGTTTTCCCTTTCACATACGGGATGCCGTTTTCTTCCATGCATTCTGCAACAATGTCCGCGTTTCCGATGAGGATTTCATCAGATGCCGGGGCGTAATGATAGGAAGTGCCTTCATCCCGGTAGGCCGCGGTCGGAACCATGACCTTCCCGCGGGAAATCTCCCTGTTCAGACAGCCGGCCCCGCCGAAACAGACGATCTTTCCGGTCCGTATGACGGAACCAAGTTCTTCAATGGCGCCGACGCAGGCAGGTGCTCCGACCCAGGTCCGGAAAAAGCCGAACGTTTTGCCATGATAGGTGAAACGATAGACGGAAGTCGCCCCATGAGCCATCCGGATTTCCCCGGTTTTCACACAGTCATACTGAGTGACGACATATTGTTCTATCGCGTGGGAAAAGGTGAAAATGACGGCATCCGCTTCCGGGGCGTCGGGATTGACCGGCGGCTTGATCTTTGCGGGCGATCTGTCATCAAAGGCATCGATGATCATCTTCTTTCTCCTTCCGTTTTTTATGACAGCAGGATGCGTGATGGTTCCGGCAGGATGAAGAAATCAGAATGGCTTCAGATTCATATCCATGCTGCAGGAGGCAAGGAATTCTGCCAGCAGGTCAATGCAGTCCTGGATGTCCTTTAGGGAGCTGACTTCGGCCGGATTGTGCATATAGCGCACAGGAATGGATACCAGGGCAAACGGAACGCCGATGCCGGTTCTGTGCATGGTATCGCCGTCCGTGCCGGTATGGCCGCTGGCCGCTTCTGTCTGAATGGGCATATTCAGTTTCTGAGCACACTGGCGCAGAAGGGCATTGACCTTCCTGTGGATGGAAGGATTGTTGCA
>JAFWCP010000238.1 GCA_017536845.1 Solobacterium sp.
GCCTTTTCAAAGTGTGTTGGCATTATGGCATGCCGTGAATATGTCAAGAAAGAACTTGATGGCTGGAAGGAAGATGACCTGATTGCCCATAAAGAGGCTCATGAAGCAAAAGAACAGGCTGCCCGGGACAGATACGACAGGAAAGAATTCCTGAAACAGCTGCTGGCAGCGCATCCCTATCTTGAGCCTGGTGATTATGGCCTCAGCAAAGAAGACAAAAAACTGATTGATGAAATCTGGCAGGAATCGCAGGAAGCGTATTATGAAGAAATGAAGTACGGAGAAGGCTGGGTTGAACGGTATATGACTTATGCCCGCGACTATACGTATGTGCCGGTGATCTCTCTTAAGATCACCATGCTCAGGAAGGATGCCGGGATGGTCCAGCGTGAATTTGCAAAGATGATCGAATACGGCAATGTCAATCGATATTCTCTTCTGGAACAGGGCAGGCTGGACAAGCTTGGCCTGTCACTTGCGAGTGCTTTTGATGATGAACTGATCAGAAACATCTGTGAAGCAACCAACGGCAATCCATACTGGCTGGAAAGCTTAGATCCGGATACCCTTGATTTTGTGGATAAGGAACTTACAGCAAAAACAAAGGAAGAAGCAATGCCTCAGGATTTCAGAATGTGTCCGATGTATGCAACCGGCAAGGTCATACGGCAATGGTGGCGGCAGAAAAAGGCAAAGAAGTGATGAAGGCCATGCCATTGTCCTGAAACGGCTGTGAAAGAAGGACAGCAGAGGATCAGAAAGGAGACAATGACAATGAAGAAGGTAACCAGAACAATCCTCAGCATGCTGTGTACAGCGGCATTGGCAGGCTGTACACAGAAACTGAAATTCGGCACGGCCGGTATCGGCGGCAATTACCATGCTTTTGGAGAAAAGTTTGCTGAAATCGCGAAAGAGAAAGCAGGAATGGAAATCGATGTCAGGGAGACGGCCGGCAGTGCCGCCAACTTAAGACTGCTGAAGGATAACTATATCCAGCTTGCCATTGCCCAGATGGATGTTATATCTGAGGCTTATGATCCTTCTTTCAGCGGCTATTCCGCCATTGCCGGGTTGTATACGGAATATGTACAGATTGCTGTATCTGATGCTTCCATTGCTTCAGTATCTGATTTAAAAGGAAAGACAGTATCCATCGGCGAAGAAGAATCAGGTACAGAAAGAAATGCGAAGCAGGTTCTGCAGGCATATGGTCTGTCTGATACCCTGGTCAGGACAAAGAATATGGGTTATGCACAGGCGGCAGAAGCCATGAAGGATGGTGAGATTGATGCCATGTTTGTAACTGCCGGTATTAAGACTTCCGTCCTGGAAGATCTTGCCCGGAATATGTCTATATCTTTCATTTCTTTTGATCAGAATGCGGTTTCCATTCTTACGGAATCGTATGCCTTCTATACTGAAGGGGTCATTCCTGCCGGTACGTATACAGGACAGAGTGCAGATGTCAGGACAGTCGGTATTCCTTCCGTTTTGCTGGTGAAGAACAGCGTGGATGAAGAACAGGTCAGGAAAATGACGGCATTGTTATTTGAAAACAAAGACGA
>JAFWCP010000239.1 GCA_017536845.1 Solobacterium sp.
ACATGCTGAAACTGCTGAAAGGCCATCCCAGCATTGTCATCTGGACAGCGTTCAACGAAGGCTGGGGGCAGTTTGAAGCACCGGAAGTGTGTGAGCATATCCGGGCTGTTGACAATTCCCGCCTGATTGACGCGGCGTCCGGCTGGCATGACCAGGGCTGCGGCGATTTCTACAGCCGCCATCTGTACTTTACGAAAAACGTCATGCCCAAAAAGCTGGATTACCGCATCCTGCTGCTCAGCGAGTTCGGCGGCTATGCCTATGTCGAACCCGAGCACTGCCAGGTTGAAAAGCTGTACGGTATAAGACCTTCCGTGACCGTCCATCGTTTGAAGCGGCCTTCCTGCAGATCTATGACGATATGATCCTGCCGTATATCCGCAAGGGCCTGTGTGGCTGTGTCTATACGCAGTTATCGGACGTTGAGGATGAAGCCAACGGCCTGTTCACGGCCGACCGCAAGGTGCTGAAGGTCAGCCGGAAACGGACAAGAATGATGAATGAGCGCTGCTGCCGCCGGCTGCGGAATACCGGGCTCATTACCAAGGAGGATATATGACAGACGAAATTGTGATCGCTTCGGCCCTGGACGGGCAGATCCGCATTCATGCGGCCGTGACGACGGAGATGGTCCAGCAGGCGCGGGTTGCCCATGACTGCCTGCCGACCAGTGCCGCGGCCCTGGGCCGTACCCTGACAGTGGCGGCCATCATGGCAAGCGATCTGAAAAATGAAGATGAAAAGATTGTTGCGATCATCAACGGCCACGGCCCGGCGGGGACGATTCTTGCCCAGGCCAGAGGCAACGGGGATGTGCGCGGCTTTATCGGGGATCCGGGCATTTACATGTCAAAGCCGGACGGCCATCTGGACGTCGGCGGTGCGGTCGGCACCGACGGCACCCTTACCGTCGTGCGCGATCTTGGCCTGAAGGATCCTTTCAGCGGCATCGTGCCGCTGCAGTCGGGTGAAATCGGCGATGATTTTACCTATTACTTTGCCTTAAGCGAACAGACGCCTTCGATTGTCGGCGTCGGCGTCCTGGTAGATGTCGACTGCTCGATCAAGGCGGCCGGCGGCCTGATTGCCCAGCTGATGCCGGGGGCTTCGGAAGAAGCCATCAGCGCTGCCGAAGCGGCGCAGCAGCACATGATGCCGGTATCGGCCATGGTGGATGCCGGCTATGACGGGGAAGACATGATCCGCTCCTGTTTCCCGGATGCGGTCATTCTCGAAAAGAGAAGCGTCAGATGGCACTGCGGCTGTTCCAAGGAACACTATGCCAGGGCGCTGACGACCCTGTCAGTCAGGGACCTGCAGGAAATGATCGATGACGGCAAGGGAGCCGAGGTCAGATGCCAGTACTGCAACAGGCTGTACCAGTTTACGACCGAGGATCTTGAGGCCATCCTGCAGACCCGTACCTACGCATGAAGATCGGCAGCCTGAAGATTGACGGCCGCTATATAGCGGCGCCGCTGGCCGGAACCTCCAATCCTGTCTACCGGCGTCTTTGCCGGAAACACGGGGCGGCCTATACCGTATCGGAGATGATCAGCGACAAGGCGCTGCACTACAACAATGCCCGTACAAAAGAAATGTGCGCCGTGTTTGAAGACGAAAGGCCGACGAGCCTGCAGCTGTTCGGCAGTGAGCCGGAAACCATGGCTGAGGCAGCCCGCTACCTGACGGAATACACAGCCTGCGACATGATTGATATCAACATGGGCTGTCCGGTGCCCAAGGTTGTGAAAAATAACGGCGGCAGTGCGCTGATGAAGGATCCTGACCTGGCGGCAGCCATTGTCCAGGACGTCAAGGCCAGTACGGACCGCCCGGTCACGGTGAAGATCCGGGCCGGCTGGGATGAAAGGCATATTACCTGTGCATCCTTTGCCACCCTGATGGAACAGGCCGGCGCGGATGCCATTGCCGTGCACGGGCGTACCCGGTCGCAGATGTACAGCGGATGCAGCCGCAATGAGTATATACGGCAGGTGAAACAGGCGGTATCGGTGCCGGTCATCGGCAACGGCGATATCCTGACTGTTTCGGATGCCGACAGGATGTTTGCGGAAACCGGCGCTGATGCCGTGATGATCGGCCGCGGCCTGCTGGGCAGGCCATGGTTCCTGCAGCAGCTGAACCTGCATGACCAGGGGATTGAAATGCCTGACCCGGGCTGGTCAGAGCGGCTGGACGGACTTCTGGATTACGCTGACCGGCTTGGCTCCTATATGGGGGAGCATACGGCTGTTGCCATGATGCGGGGGATGAGCGGCTGGT
>JAFWCP010000240.1 GCA_017536845.1 Solobacterium sp.
AGAAAGCCGGGCGAAAGGCCATGGAACCTGTTTGACTACTTCCCGGAGGATTTCCTGCTCATCGTGGATGAGTCGCATGTCTCCCTGCCGCAGATCCGCGGCATGTACAACGGCGACCGGGCGCGGAAGGAAATCCTTGTGCAATACGGGTTCCGTCTGCCTTCGGCGCTGGACAACCGGCCGATGAAATTTGACGAGTTTGAAAGCATGGTCAGGCAGGTCATCTACTGTTCGGCAACGCCGGGTGATTATGAGCTGGACCATGTGGATCATAAAGTCGTTGAACAGATCATCCGTCCGACCGGGCTGCTTGACCCGAAGATCACGGTCAAGCCGACCAAAGGACAGGTGGATGACATCTGCATGGCCCTCGACCGGCGGATTGCCCGCAATGAGCGGGTGCTGATCACGACCCTGACCGTGCGGATGGCGGAGGACCTGACCGCCTACCTCAAGGAGAGAGGGTATAAGATCGCCTATCTCCATCATGAAACCAAGACCCTGGAGCGGACGCAGACCATCCATGACCTGCGTACCGGGGAAGTGGATGCCATCGTCGGCATCAACCTGCTGCGGGAAGGCCTGGACATTCCGGAAGTTTCGCTTGTCTGCATCCTTGATGCCGATAAGGAAGGCTTCCTGCGTTCGCAGCGTTCATTGATCCAGACGATCGGCCGTGCCGCTCGAAATGCCGGCGGTGAAGTATATATGTATGCGGATGTGATCACCGATTCCATGCAGTTTGCGATTGATGAGACCAACCGCCGCCGCGGCATCCAGGAAAAATACAATCAGGAACACGGCATCATTCCGAAGACCGTTGTCAAGAATGTCAATGATGTCATCCGCGGCAAGGAAACCAAGGAAATGACGGCCAGGTATCTCAAGAAGAAGGCGAAGATGTCCGGCAAGGACAGGAAGTCGCTGATTGATGATATCGAGAAGCAGATGCGTGAAGCTGCCGCAGCGCTTGACTTTGAAAGGGCGGCGGAGCTGCGCGACATGCTGTTTGAACTCAAGGCAGAAGAAGCGTAAGAACAAAGGGAGATGGCGGCATCTCTCTTTATTAATAGTCTTCGGAAAAAGCTGTATAATAATGCAAGGGGTTTTGTATGTACATCATTGACCGGCTGATCGACTGTGTGCATGGTACGGAAGCAGATGCCAGCACACACATCCTTTCAGAGAATCTGCTCATGAATGCGTTGAAAACCGAAGATCTTACCGTAAATGATATTGCGGCAAAGACCGCCCTTTCGGCGTCGACCATCTCCCGGTTTGCCCGTCAGCTCGGCTTCAGTTCGGTTTCTTCGCTGCTGAATGAAATCGGTGAAGATGCCCGTAAAGTGCAGGCGCATTTTCACGACCTGCAGCAGGCGGAAATCGAACCGGACGCACAGAGCCGGAAAGCCCTGAAGCAATGTGCTTCCCTGTATGCCCGTGCCGGCCAGGTCATGGTCACAGGCCACCCGATGTACACCTGTGCCTTCCGGGACCTTGAACACCTGGCTTACCTGCAGGGCAGGCACTGGATTGATATTCATAACGGCAGCTTTGCTGATATGGAAAAGGCGCTGAAAGGACTGCAGAAAGAAGACCTGCTGTTCATCATTGATCCCCATCTTAACCGGAAGTCGTTTTTCGAGGAGTGCATCGTCGCCCGGGAAATGCCTTCGCTGATCCGGGATGTACGCTGCCGGACAGTATTCTTCGGCGGCCAGGAATATCATTCGGATGAAACCGGTTTGTCCATTCCTGTCATCCGCTTTTCTGACCGTTCGTATCTGGGCGCCCTGCATACCTGTGCTACGTTTATCCTTCAGGAGGTCATGAGAAAATGAACACTGCTTTGTCCAAGCTCCTTCTGTTTGTACTCAATTCCTACGAAAAGGGAATCTGGTACGATCTTGCCCTTTACCTTCTGCTGCATCTCAATGAGATTTCCACGATTACCCTGAACGGCATTGCCGCTAAGTGCGGCACCAGCGTGCCGACCGTCACCCGCTTCTGCCGGATGCTGGGCTATGCCAATTTCACCGGCCTGAAGGAACATCTGCAGTCAACGCTGGAAATCCGCCGCCACCAGACAGCTGAAAAACTGAAGGCTTTTGATGAAGCAAAGACCCTTGCGGCCATTGAAACCCTCTGCGGGAAACCGGCTGACG
>JAFWCP010000241.1 GCA_017536845.1 Solobacterium sp.
GTAGCTCAGTTGGATAGAGCTCACGCCTTCTAAGCGTGTGGTCAAGAGTTCGAGTCTCTTCGACGACGCCATGTGATAAGGACTGAATGATTTCAGTCCTTATTTCATTTCGGAGGTCGTTTTATGAATCAGGTTTATGAAGATATCCTGCGTGAGATTCATTCCTGCATGGAGGAAGAAGATTATGAAGAAGCCATGCGGATGGTGAAGAGGGAACTGGGCATGCCCTATGTTCACAAAGACGTGGAAGCACAGCTGACAAAGCTGCACAGCGACCTTGTCTACCGTCTCAGCGAGGCAAAGGCACCGCGGCCGGTGGATCCGGAAAAACTGCTGGCGATGCTGAAAGGGGATGGGCAGATGCAGCTGGCGGCAGTCAGCGGCCTGGCCCGTCTGAACCTGCGGGATTATATGGACGATCTCAAGCGTTATCTTGCGGCGAAGCCCTGCGTGGAAGCGGCTTCCCTGCTGCTTGAGGAAATTGCTTCCCAGGGCATCCGCGACGTGCTTGTCTATGATAAGGAAGGCGTCGAGTACACGTTCTTCAGCGATGAGATCACCCCCGTCCACGCGTCGGCCGGATTCCTCAGGGCACTGGCGATCCTGAAGGAAAAAATCGAAGCTGACGAACCGTCCCGGTTCCGGCTGGCCCGCAGCGTGCTGGTGCATGAAGCGTATACGTACCTGCCTTTGAGCTATGAGGAAGACGAGGCAGAAGCGCTGGCGGAGATGGTTGAAACCATGACTGCGGCGATGTTCGGCGAAGAAAAATAAAAAAATTAGCACTTTCTGCTTGACAGTGCTAACCCATGCGAGTAACATTTTAGCAGGCACTCGTCAGGAGTGCTAAAAACGTGCCCGGAAAACCGGTGTCTGACTGCCTTGAAAGGTTATTTTGAAGCCTGAACAGTTTGCTGGTTTTTGCGATGTGATTTTGCTATAATAGTGCGGCACGTCATGTGACGAAAAGGAGTAAAACATAGATGTCAAACTGGACACTGAAAGAAAATTCCACCGGCGTACTGGAACTGAAGGCCGATGGTGAAGAATGGGCAAAGGCAATCGACAAGGCTTTCAAGAAAATCGCAGCGGATACAACGCTCCCCGGCTTCCGTAAGGGTGCGGCGCCGTTATCCATGCTCAGGAAGAGAATCAATGAACAGGCTGTCTATCAGAGAGCGCTCAACGACAACATGGAGAAGTGGTTCGAAGATGCTGTTAATGAACATGGCCTGCAGCTGGTTGACCAGGCTTCTCTTGAAGATATGGATGCCAACAGGAACAGCTGCACCGTCAAGATCAGATGCACCGTCTATCCGGAAGCGAAGATTGAAGATCCTGACTCGATCGTATATACAGTCAAGGAACCGGAAGTCACCGATGAACAGGTGGATGCCGAAATCGAAAACATCAGAATGAAGTACAAGGAAATCGAAGAAAAGGATACCGCTGAAGAAGGCGATACCGTCAACATCGACTTCGAAGGCCTGCTCGACGGCGAGCCGTTTGAGGGCGGCACCGACAAGGGCCATGATCTGAAGCTCGGTTCCCATACCTTCATTCCCGGTTTTGAAGAAGGCCTGATCGGCGCTGCAGCCGGTGACGAAAAGGAACTGAACCTTACCTTCCCCGAAGATTATCAAAATGAAGATCTGGCCGGCAAGGCGGTTGTCTTCAAGGTTAAGGTCAACAGTGTGAACACAGAAGTCATTCCTGAGCTGGACGATGATTTCGCACAGGATGTCAACTATCCGGGCGTGGAGACAGTTGATGACCTGAAGAATTATGTCAGAGACTATCTGATGAAGCAGGCTGAGAAGCAGGCGAAGAATGATGCGGATACTGCCGTCATGCAGGCGATCACCGATGCGGCTGTCATCGATTATATTCCTGAAAAGCTGCTGGCAGATGAGCGTGACCGCTTCTTCCAGGACCAGGTTTATCAGATGCAGCAGTACGGCATCAGCATTTCCCAGTATCTCGAAACACTGAAGATGTCGGCTGAGGATTTCCGCAACAGCTTTGCGGATGTTGCTGAAAACACCGTCAGGTCGACAGCAGCTGTTCGTGCCTTCGCGAAGGTGAAGGATCTGCTGCCCACTCAGGAAGATATCGACGGCATGGTTGAAAAGCTCGCCGGCGACTACAAGATGACAGCTGATGAGATCAGATCGAGAATGGATCTCTTTGCCATCCGTGACTCCCTCACAATGAACAAGGTTCTGAACTTCTTCCGTCCGGATGAGGAACAGGCTGAAGAGGAAGCACCGGCAGAAACTGTCGAAACTGTCAGCGAATAACGTTAACAGACAAAACCAATGAAGATAAATAAGACGCGCCACGCGTCTTATTTTCGAAAAATGCACAAGCAAAGGAGGTGCAGCCCCGATGAGTGAGAATTCTATTTACAAAGTGCCGGTCGTGTGCACGCGCGGAATCATCGTCTTTCCGGGTCAGGATGTCCTGATCGAAGTCGGAAGGGTGAAGTCCATTAATGCCGTCAATGAAGCGGCAACGGCTTACGACAACATGGTCTGGATCGTCTGCCAGAACGATATCATGGTCGATGATCCCAAAGAGGACAACCTCTATCGTGTCGGCACGCTTGCCAAGATCAAGATGATCCGGCGCAAGGAAGGCTTCATCCGCGTGACCTTTACCGGTGTTGCAAGAGCCCGGCTGGTCTCGCTTGACAACGGCCGGTCCATGATGCTGGCGGAAGTCGAGAGGCTGGATGAAGTGATCGGCGACCGCAATGAGGAAGCCGCTCTGGTCAACCGGATCGTAGCGGACTTCGAGCGTACAAACAACCTTGGCTCCATGTTCCCGGGCGATGTCATCCGCCAGCTGTCACAGGGCGTCAACGCCGTGATGCTGACAGACCAGTTTGCCCAGTACTTCACCCTCGACCAGAAGGTGAGGCAGTCGTTCCTTGAGGAATGCCGGGTGAATACACGTCTGGAAATGGCCATCTTCGAGCTGGAAAAGCAGCAGCAGATGAACCAGCTGGAAAGCCAGATCAACACCCGCGTCAAGGAAAGAATTGACGACGGACAGAAGGAATACTATCTGCGGGAAAAGCTCAAGGCCATCAAGGAGGAACTGGGCGATGTTTCCAACATCACCGACGATACTGCCGCGATGCGCGAGATGATCGAAAAGAACCCTTATCCTGACCACGTGAAGGAAAAGGCGCTGGAAGAACTGCGCAGATATGAGATGCTGCCGGGCGGCAGCGGTGAAGCGTCGGTGCAGAGAAGCTATCTCGACTGGCTGCTGAAGGTCCCCTGGTGGCAGAAGACCGAGGACAACGAAGACCTCAAGAGCGTCAGAGCCGTCCTCGATGAAGACCACTACGGCCTTGACAAGGTCAAGGACAGGGTCATGGAATACCTGGCTGTCAAGCAGATGACGCAGTCGCTGAACTCGCCGATTCTGTGCCTGGTCGGCCCTCCCGGCGTCGGCAAGACCTCGCTGGCCAAATCCATTGCCCGCGCCCTGGAAAGAAAGTTCGTCAAGA
>JAFWCP010000242.1 GCA_017536845.1 Solobacterium sp.
AGGATACCGAATATGTCGACGCGATCGAGCAGGATATCCACTGGCTCGGCTTTGACTGGGGCGACAGATTCTTCTACGGCTCCGACTATTTTGAAAAGGATTACGAGTTTGCGGTTGAACTGATCAAAAAGGGCCTGGCCTATGTCTGTGAGCTCACCCCTGACCAGATGCGTGAATACCGCGGTGACACTTCGACGCCGGCCAAGTCGCCTTACCGCGACCGTCCGATCGAAGAGAACCTGGCGCTGTTTGAAAAGATGAAGAACGGCGAAGTGGAAGAAGGCAAGATGACCTTACGGGCGAAGATCGACCTTGCTTCCGGCAATTTCAACATGCGTGACCCGGTCATTTACCGCATCCGCTATATTGAACACCACCGCCAGGGCACAAAGTGGTGCATCTTCCCAATGTATGACTTTGCCCATCCCATCCAGGATGCCCTGGAAGGCATTACCCATTCCCTGTGCTCGCTGGAATATGAAGACCACAGGCCTCTGTATAACTGGGTCGTGGAAAATGTTTCAATTCCGTATCACAAGCCCAGACAGATTGAATTTGCCAGACTGGGCATCGACCATACCGTCATGTCCAAGCGCAAGCTGAGAAAGCTTGTTGAGGAAGGCTATGTTTCCGGCTGGGACGACCCCCGCATGCCGACGCTGTGCGGCCTGCGCAGAAGAGGCTATACTGCCCGTTCCATCCGTAATTTCTGCGATTCCATCGGCGTAGCCAAGAGCTCCAATGTCATTGAATTCGCCGAGCTGGAACGCTGCCTGCGTGATGACCTCAACGCGACCGCGGAAAGGACCATGGCTGTCCTGCATCCGGTGAAGCTGACAGTCACCAACTATCCGGAAGGCATGTCGGAAACCTTTGAAGTCGAAAACAACCCGACCGACCCGACCCAGGGCACCCATTCCATTACCTTCTCCAGGCATCTCTGGATCGAAGAGGATGACTTCCTGGAAGTGCCGATTCCCAAGTACAAGAGAATGTATCCGGGCAATGAAGTCCGTCTGAAGGGTGCATATCTTGTGACCTGCACCGGCTGCGTCAGGGACGAAAACGGCAAGGTTGTCGAAGTGCTGTGCGAATATGATCCGCTTTCCCGCGGCGGTGACCCGGCGGACGGCCGCAAGGTCAAAGGCGCGACCATCCACTGGGTGGACTCGGAAAACTGCCTGGATGCCGAAGTGCGTCTGTATGAGAACCTGTTCTCCGACCCCAACCCTGACGCGGCGGATAAGAACTTCATCGAAGCCCTCAATCCCGACAGCCTGAAGGTCCTGAAGAACTGCAAGGTGGAAAAGTCCATGTATGATGTTGCCCGGGCGTTTGATGAAAGAGAAAACCGCACCGGCACCAATGCCCCGACCTTCCAGTTCATGCGTGTTGGCTTCTTCTGCCTTGACAACAAGGACAGCAGTGCCGACCACCTCGTCTTCAACAGAAGCGTTCTGTTAAAGGACGGTTTCAAAAAGAAATAATGCAGATCCGGCGTATGCCGGATTTTGCCTTTATCAGCCATAGAAAGGAAACGATATGAAGCTGCTGATCACCGGCGGCACCGTCTTTGTCAGCCGTTATGCTGCAGAATATTTTGCGTACAAAGGCCATGACGTTTTTGTCTTAAACCGCAATACCAGGAAACAGGCCGCCGGCGTGACTTTGATCCAGGCTGACCGCCATCAGCTTCAGGAAATCCTGAAGCCGCATCGATTTGATGCCGTACTGGACGTTACGGCCTACAATGACAGCGATGTCAATGACCTGCTGGACGGGCTGGGGGCGTTTGAAAGATACATCCTTGTAAGCAGTTCGGCGGTTTATCCGGAGGATGAAAGACAGCCGTTTCAAGAACAGTCGAGAACCGGCCCCAACCGTTACTGGGGCAGTTACGGAACGGATAAGATCAAGGCGGAAGAAGCCCTTACGGCAAGGGTGGAGGATGCGTATATCATAAGGCCGCCGTATCTTTACGGGCCGTACAACAACGTCTACCGGGAAGCCTTTGTCTTTGCCTGTGCGGAAGAAAACAGAACCTTCTGCATGCCGCCCCATGATGAGCTGCCGCTGCAGTTTTTCCACGTCAGAGACCTTTGCCGGATGATGGAAGCAATGCTGGAAGGCAGATGCGAACCGGGGATTTACAATGCCGGCAATCCCGAAACGATCACAGTCAAAGACTGGGTACGCCTCTGCTATGTAACCGCCGGCAAAGAGCTGGCTTACGTTA
This sequence comes from Solobacterium sp., assembly GCA_017536845.1. The sequence continues at coordinate 2,237 of JAFWCP010000242.1, forward strand.
AGGCAAGGGCAGATATCCCGGTGCGCAGTTATTTCAGCTTTTATGACTATGCGTATCAACTGGATGTCACAAAGCAGCAGAGAATCCTCAAAGACCTGACGCCTCTTTCCGAAGGTCTTAAAGAAGCCTGTGAGTGGTGGCTGACGGGAAAAGAAGAAGTGAAACGGAAGCCGTTTCTGGACTTTATTGATGCTGAAGGTCTTGTTGAGAAAGCGGAAATCGGATCCTGTAATCCAGCATCATCCCTTTGATACTGTTCCTGCTGATGCGGACAAAACGGATTGAATTCTGACAGCGCCTTTCCTGACAGACAGAAAGCTGCAAAGCTCAGGCATTTGAAAAGAACACTGATCTGCCGGAAAGAAATCACGATGAATGAAAACACACCCAGTTTCCGGCCTGCACAGCGGCCCTTACGAACATTGCCGTCCGTGTATACCGTCGGCAGCAGTACTTTCAGGATGAATCCGTATATCCTGGCTGAAAGGAGGAAACCCATGAATGTACCGATTGATCTCAGCAATACCATCCTGCATACGGAGCGTCTGACCCTGCGGCCATGGAGACAAGAGGATCTTGAAGATTTTCATGCCTATGCCCGTGTGGACGGGGTCGGGCAGATGGCCGGCTGGAAACCGCATGAAACCATCGAAGAATCGCAGCAGATTCTTGACCGATTCATCAGAAACCGGAAAACCTTTGCAATTGAATACCGAGGCAGGGTCGTAGGTTCCATCGGCATTGAGGTGTGACGAAGAAATCCTGTCCGGATTTGAATCTCTGCGGGCTCGGGAAATCGGCTATGTGCTGGCAAAGGACTGCTGGGGACAGGGGCTGATGACGGAAGCTGTAAAGGAAGTCATCCGCTGGCTGTTTGAAGAAATGGATCTGGATGTGATCTTCTGCAGCCATTTTCTGCGCAACCGCCGCTCGGCCAGAGTACAGGAAAAGTGCGGCTTTCATCACTGTTGTTTCTGCCAGGTCCATACAGCCCTTGACACGGTGGAAGACGATGAAAAGAACCTGCTGTACCGTGAAGAATGGCGATCAGGCTGGAACAAAGCATTCAGAAAAGGAAAGAAAACATCATAAAATGTGTTTGTCACACATGAAATTCATGGTAGAATCCACTAAAAGGAGTGTAATACATATGAATTTCAAACCGGAAAAGAAACTCGGCTTCGGCCTGATGCGGCTGCCGCGTCTTGATCCCAACAATGCCGCTGCCGTTGATGTCGAGCAGGTCAAGGCCATGGTAGACCACTTCATGGCAAACGGCTTTACCTACTTTGATACCGCCTGGATGTACAACGGCTTCAACTCGGAAAATGTTGCTAAAACCGCCCTTGTGGACAGATACCCAAGGGAAAGCTTTACCCTTGCCACGAAACTGCATTCCGGCTTCTTTGATACCCTGGAAGGCAGGGATGAAGTCTTCAATGAACAGCTCCGCAAGACCGGTGCCGGCTACTTTGACTATTACCTGCTGCATGGCATTGAAGAAGGCATGATCGGAAAGTACGAGAAGTTTGACTGCTTCAGCTGGCTGCTGGAAAAGAAGGCACAGGGCCTGGTCAGACACTGCGGCTTCTCCTTCCATGGCACCCCTGAGCTGCTGGATGAAATCCTGACAAAGCATCCGGAAATGGAATTTGTCCAGCTGCAGATCAATTACCTTGACTGGGATAGCCGCTGGATCCAGTCCCGGGCATGCTATGAGACTGCGACAAGGCACGGCAAGCCGGTCATTGTCATGGAACCGGTCAAGGGCGGTACGCTGGCGAACCCGATCCCGGAAGCAGCAAAGGTCTTTACCGACCATGACCCCTCCATGTCACTGCCCAGCTGGGCCATCCGCTTTGCGGCCAGCCTGGACAATGTCATGGTCGTGCTTTCCGGCATGAGCAATCTTGAGCAGATGGAAAACAACACTTCCTTCATGACGGACTTCAGACCGCTTACGGAAGAGGAAAGAAAGCTGTGCTTCAAGGCGGCACAGATCATCAACGCCCAGATTGCCATTCCCTGCACCGCCTGTTCCTACTGTACCGAGGGCTGTCCGATGCACATCTGCATTCCGCAGTATTTCTCGATCTACAATGAAGACATGCGTGAACACCTGGACACAAAGGGCTGGACAATCAATTTCACCAATTATGAAAACCTTGCCTCAAAATTCGGCAAGGCGAGCGACTGCATCCAGTGCGGCCAGTGCGAAGGCGTCTGCCCCCAGCATCTGACCATCATCGACTTCCTGCAGGATGTCGCAAAGCACTACGAAAGATAACAGGACATCTCAGGCATCCGGTCAGGGTGCCTGTTTTCATATGCATACATATCTGAAAGATCAAGTTCAAAATGCCTCACACATGTATATTTATGGTTGAATGACAGGCAGATACAGC
>JAFWCP010000027.1 GCA_017536845.1 Solobacterium sp.
TACGATCAGCCAAGCAGGATGCCGGACATTTCATCGAAGTGGTATGTTTTTCCTTCGATTTCCTTCCACCCCTTGAGCATTTCTCCGGTGAGCAGGTCATAGTAGTACGTATTGCCGGCCTGTTGGGGATAGAGGGCAAGATCCGTTCCCTGTACGGTATACCAGCCTTTGATCATCTTGCCGGCGTGGTTGTAGCGCACCCACTTGCCTTCCTTGTTGAGGCCGGCTTCCAGGTCGCTCTGGAAGATGTAAGGCATCCAGACTTCCTTGTCTGCCGCCTTGGCGCCGTCATAGATGCAGTCCAGCCAGTACCAGCCGTCCGATTCAGGGTCATAGATTTCCCGGCCTCTTTCATAGCCGTACAACGTATCGGTGATGTTTTTCGGGTCGCCCATGACACCCTGCCGTCGGCCGTTTTCAAACCAGTAGTCCTTGCCGCTGTAAGGGCAGAAACCGAAGATCCGGCAGGCAGCGGGATCGTCACCGATGACAGTGACGGTGAAGCTTGTTTCCGCAGCCGAACCATCCAGGTTGACGGCCTTCAGCTTGATCAGAGCCTGGCCCGGATGCTCTGCGATGACAATATCAGCGCCGACAACGGCAACGGAACTGTCGCAGGAATAGCCGTCACGCATGAAGCGGTTATGATCGGCGGGGCTGACATCGTAGTACAGTTCATAGTATTCACCGACCTTCAATGTCACATCAGCCGGCTTTTTGAGTTCCGTGACCGGTTTGTTGTCACCCCAGACGGCATAGAGCGTCGTATCGTCATTGAAGGCGGCATAGGGCAGGGCATACGGGGGGATGAGGTCTTCCACACTGCTGGCGGCATACGACCAGCCCAGGAACACCCGGTCATCATCGCCCATCATATCCACATTGACCATGCATTCTTCTCCCTCCGGGACAGCCAGGTCAATTTCGTCGAAGGCGTAGCCGTCTTCCAGGAGGAAGCGTCCCTCACCGGTGACAAGATGCAGCGTTTTCTTCAGCTTCCAGACACCATACAGCGTTGTATCCTCGTCGACATAGAAATAACTGAGGTTGGACTGCGGAACGCCGACTGTCGTGCTGTCTTCCTTTGCCGACCAGCCGGCCAGGATGAGCAGTTCATCCTTTGCCTTGGGAATGATGTGGGAAAGATTGACATACGTGCCTTTGGGAACCTTGCAGGTATAGGACATTTCATCTTCGTACCAGCCTTTTTCGTATTCCAGGGTCACGGTATAGGCCTCATCATAGCAGGCATACAGGGTTTCATCCTGGCGGGGAATGTAGTTTGCAAAGCTGTCGAAGTACCAGTCCGGCGAACTGCCCTGATCACGGCTCCAGCCGACAAAGCCGGCTTTCGGGTCGGCGACTGTGGGGAACAGGTCAGGATAGACTTCACCGACTTCCGTATTCTGCGGGATGGTCAGCTCGACCTTGTCGGTTTTTCCCATCAGGGTGCCGCCGTTGAGATAACAGGTAAGGTGGACAGGACCGTCTGCCTTGGCAGGCACGGTCAGGGTGCTGACAGCCATCAGCGCTGCCAGGGTCATGTGCATGATGTGTTTCATGATTACCTCCAGTTCTTTTTAACAGTATAGCCGAAAAAAGGCGCATTGAAACTGTCCGTGCGGGTAGTATTTCAAGGAGATGGAAAGAAAACCGACCGACTGTGAGAATGCTGTTGCGGAAGGAAACGCCGTTCGCCTATAATGACAGCACGTAAAAGGAAAACAGTATGAGCAGGATAAAAGTATTGCAGAAACATATCTGGCATGTTCTGAAAAAAATGGATGATTATTATGATCGGGCCGAGGGCATTGCCCACCTGCATGGCGTCGCCATGGCGGCGGCCATGATTGCTAAAGGAAGGGGACAGGATCCCGAACTGGCGGTGATGGCAGCCTTGCTGCATGATGTCTATGCGTATAAATCAGGGTCTTATAAGGACCACGCCCATCTGGGTGCCGAGTATGCCCGTAAGACCCTGGACAGGCTGGCCATCACCGATGAAAAGGAAACCGACATCATCTGTGATGCCATCTATCATCACAGCGACAAGGATGTGACTGATTCCCCTCTGGCCGAGGTGCTGAAGGATGCGGATGTCATGCATCATACCCTCAACGATCCGACAAAGGAAATCAAGCCGCACGAAAAGGAAAGGTATCTGAACCTCTGTGAAGAGTTCGGCATGGAGGAAAGGTAAATGCGGGTTGTATGCATCGGTGATTCCAATACGTATGGGTATGACCCTGCTTCATATACAGGCTCCCGTTACGGGCGGGATGTCCGCTGGACAGGCCGTCTGGAAGCAGAGGAAGTCATCAATGAAGGGGTCAACGGCATGGGCATTCCCCGTACCGGCGAAGCGTCTGTCAGGCTGGCAAAGAGCACTCAGCCGGGTGATGCCATCGTCATCATGCTGGGGACAAATGACCTTCTGGAAGGCGCGGACGCGGCGGAAGCAGGACGGAGAATGGACGCGTTTGTCAGCCGTCTTGCCGGCATGGTCAAAGATGCCCGCATGATCCTGATTGCCCCGCCGGTCATGAAAGAAGGCGCCTGGGTAGCAGGGCAGAAACTCATCCAGGAGAGTGAACTGCTGAAAGGGGCGTATGAACAGATTGCCGCAAAGCACGGCA
>JAFWCP010000243.1 GCA_017536845.1 Solobacterium sp.
AGGTGACTGAATGTGCCTGGAAGGCGCATGACGGCCAGGCACCGGACGAAGAATAACATTCAGCTTCAAAGAAACAGCGGCTTTGCATCAGCCGCTGTTTTTTGACAGAAAAAACGAAGGGCAGGGCCCTTCGCATAAGGTATCAGATTCTGACTTCGGTCCATTTGCCCTGGCGGAAGCGTCTTGACAGCATGACGAAGCGGGAGATCTGGTCGGACAGGATGCCCAGCCAGATGCCATGGAGGCCAAGGTTGATGACCGCGACCAGCAGCAGCGTCACCAGCGTACGGATCAGGGTGACGGAGATCAGGGAGGCAAACAGCGTGTACTTGACATCGCCGGCCCCGCGCAGGCAGCCGCCGTAGATGATCTGGGAAATCTGGAACAGGACGATGACAATGATATAGTTGCAGATGACGACGCCCAGGTTCAATACCTGCGGATCTGAGAAGAACAGTGAGAACAGGGCCCGGCCGAAGAAGAACAGGATGGCCGCCAGCACAATTGAGATGCCAAGCCCCAGCCGCTGGCAGAAGGAACCGTAGACCTTGGCCTTTTCAGGATCGTTTTCACCCAGGCTGCGGCCGATGAGCGCCACCGCCGCGACCTGCATGCCGTCACCGAACGAAAAGCCCAGGGACAGGAAGTTCATGCCGACCTGGTGCGCCGCAAAGGCATCGGTGCCCAGCCTTGCCGCAAGGACGGCGGTTGCCAGGAAGCCGACACGCATGGCCAGGTTTTCCACAAAGAAGTTGGCTGCCAGGTTCCAGATGCCGCGCATGGTGAGGAAGGATCCCCTGATCTTTTCTGCCCGCATGAAGGGGATGGAGACAAAGCTGTCAGAGCGGAACAGGGAACGCACGCTCATCACGCAGGCTGCCACGGTGCCAAGCACGGTGGCAACAGCGGCGCCAAACAGCTCCCAGCGGGGGAAGCCGAAGTGGCCGCCGATGAGCAGGTAGTTGAAGATAATATTGACAATTGAGGATGTGATATTGGTCGTCATGGCAATCCGGGTGTTGCCGGAGCCGCGCTGGGCTGCGTTGATGACCAGGGAGAGGACATTGAAGATCATGCCGCCCTGGATCACCCGGAAGTACAGCATCGCCGGATCATGGGTATCCGCGTTGGAGCCGGCCAGCTTCAGGATCGGCGAAGCCCAGATGCAGGTCACCAGGGACAGGATCACACAGGCAATGACGGTAAAGATCAGCGCTGTCTTCAGGATGTCGTTGGCATTGTGCTGGTCATTCTGGCCACGCCGGCGGGCGACAAGGGCAGAGACGGCAACGTTGACGGAAAAAAACAGGGCCAGCGTCATGAATTTGGGCTGGGTCGCCAGGCCGACGGCCGCAACGGCATAGGTGCCAAGAGACGCAACCATCATCGTATCAATCATGCCGGCAAGGGAGACAAAGAAGCTTTCCAGCACGGCCGGCCAGGCCATGGAAATGGTTTCCTTAAGGAAGGCCTTGCGGTCATATTTTATGGGTTCGGACATACAGATTTCCTCCTGATCTTTACCAACATTATAGTCTGCAAGGACTGATTTGTCACAGTTTAGCAGTTCAATGAAAAAACATTGCGGATTTGAGATCCGTTTTCATAAAAATTGCTTATAGTTGCAAATTGGTGGCTTTTTTCCATGTTTCCAAAATACAAAATATGGTATAAAGAGCCTGGAACCAAAAGGAGGTCGCCCGATGCGGAAACTGATCTTGTATGTTTCAGCGGCCATGGTGAATAAGGGGTTATAGCCATGGTACCGCCCTGATGCCCGACTGCAGTAATCAGGATGAAACTGAAACATAAGGAGGATAGAATGAGCAGACTGATCAATGTTTTTTTGATACTCACACTTGTTTTCACAAAAGCAGCCGCCGCAGCACCGTATGAATGGAAGACCGGCAAGGACGGAAACTTCTACTGGTATGAGGAAGGCAAAAAGCAGGGAGCGATCGGCGATCCCCAGAATCTGCGGGATGAGGAAACCGGCATTGAGAGGGGACGGGAAATCTATGACCCGGATTCCGATGCCTGGTACTGGCTGGACGCGCAGTTCAAAGGCGCCAGGGCAGCAGGCAAGGAAGTCTGGATGCCTTATATCTATCAGAGTGATTATGCCCTTGGCATCAACCAGGATGGGAAATGGGTGCGTTATGATGAAGACGGGCAGATGGTCAAGGGCTGGTACAGGGATGCCGACGGCAATAAGTACTACTATGACCTCACCACCGGTGCCATGTACAAGGGCGAAAAGGAAGTGGATGGTGTGACGTACTTCTTTGATACCGTCAACGGCGTCTGTCTGGCAAAGGTGACCAGGGCGGTCAGAACTGCCCGCAAGACGATTGCGGCCGAGGCAAAGGCAATTGCTCTGGATGACAGCCATGGCTATACGATGGAACCGGGCAAGAACAGAGGGCCGGTGGACTTTGACTGTTCCGGGCTTGTGCACTGGTGCATTGACGAGGCGGGCATCGAACACAGATGGTACGGCGGAACGGCTGACGAAAAGGAATGCCTGACCAGATACGGCTTTGTCTGGATGGAAGATTTCAGCCAGCTCAAGGTAGGTGACATCCTTCTGAAGAAAGGCCACACGGCGATTTACTGCGGTGACGGGTATGTGGCGGAAGCACTGCACAACGAATGGTATGGGTATGAACCGGTGGGCTGTGAAGTCGACGAGGATGAGGACTGTTACCATGACTGGTACATGTATGGCGAACCGGGCGACCAGACCGGCACGGAAATCGTATACCACAAGCGTTCGCAGGGGAATATGGAAAGCAATTTCTGGGGTTTCCTGCGCTATATCGGTAATTGATAAGATCATCAGAAGAGAGGTATCATAATAAGCCTCTCTTTTTTCTTTTGCCGCAATGGGTATCTTTTAAAAAAGGAAAACGGGCAGACTTATCTTTCTCGGGCATGTCTTGTGGTAAACTGTTTGCCGGAAAGGAAAAATCAATGAATAAATTATATGAGAAACTTGCGGACCTGGTCATCAAGCGCGGCGTGAATGTCCAGGAAGGCCAGCTGCTGGTCATCCGCGCGGCAGTCCGTGACTGTGAATTTGTCCGGCTGCTGGCTGAAAAGGCATATCAGAGAGGCGCCTGCGAAGTACAGGTCGACTGGCGCGATGAAACCCTGACAAAACTGGGTTACAAATACCGCACAAAAGAGAATCTTTCCGTTGTGGAAGACTGGGTCCATGACCGTGAACAGAACCGGCATGACCAGAAATGCTGCTATCTGAACGTCGTTTCGGATGCCCCGGGCATTCTGAAGGACGTGGATGGTGAGAAGATCGCGGCAGCCAGCCGTGCCTTCCGCGTGAAGATGGCTGACCTGAACGCCTATACGATGAACAACATCGGCCAGTGGTGTGTCTGCGGCCTGCCGTCAGCGGCCTGGGCAAAGGAAGTTTTCCCGGATCTCAGTGAAGAGGAAGCTTACGCGAAACTGGAAAAGGCGATCTTCATGGTCTCCCGGGTAAGTGAAGACAACGATCCGGAAGCAGACTGGGAAAAGCATGATGCCGAACTGATCGGCCATGCGCAGAAGATGACCGCGTACAATTTTGAAAAGATCCATTTTACAAGCGAGCTGGGCACCGACATCACCGTCGGCCTGGTTGACAGCAACGTCTGGATCGGCGGCGGCACAACCACCCCGGCCGGCGTCTATTTCGATCCGAACATTCCCACCGAGGAATGCTTCTCCATGCCTCATCGTGACCGGGTGGACGGCATTGTCCATGCATCCCGCCCCCTGAATTACCAGGGCCGGCTGATCGAGAATTTCTGGTTCCGTTTTGAAAACGGCAAGGTTGTCGACTACGGCGCTGAGAAGGGTGCGGAAATGCTGAAGGAACTGCTGGACACCGATGAAGGCGCCATGCATCTGGGCGAGGTGGCCCTTGTGCCTTACAACTCACCGGTCTCGCTCAGCGGCATCCTCTTCCTGAACACCCTGTATGATGAAAACGCAGCCTGCCATCTGGCCTTAGGCCGCTGCTATCCGGAAAATGTTGTCGGCGGCGTTGACATGAGCAAGGAAGAACTGCACGCGCTTGGCGCCAATGATTCGCTGGAACATGTCGACTTCATGTTCGGCACAAAAGAACTGTGCGCTGATGGCATCCGCAAAGACGGTACGGTTGTGCCGGTTTTCCGCCATGGAGGGTTTGTCTTATGAACCGTTCCCTGGCGGACATGCTTGACCGATGCCCCAGCGCCTTTCAGGCAGCGCAGTACGTCCGGGCAAGGCTGAAGGAAGCAGGCTTTACGGAACTGAAGGAAAGCGATTCCTGGCAGCTTGAACACGGCGAACGTTATTTCATGGTCCGTAATGAATCGGCAGTCATGGCCTTTATGATCCCGGAGGGGGATTTCCATGGCTATATGATCTCCGGTGCCCACATTGATTCGCCGGCCTGGAAGATCAAGGAAAATCCGGAAATGGTCGCCAACGGCTATGTCCGGCTGAATGTGGAAGGCTACGGCGGCATGTTGATGAACCCATGGTTCGACAGGCCGCTTGGCATCTGCGGCCGGCTGATCGTTATGCGTGACGGGAAGTTTGAAACCATCCCCGTCCATATCGACAAGGACCTGGCGGTCATCCCTTCCCTGGCCATCCACATGAACCGGGGCGTGAACAAGGGCGTGGAGATCAACCCCCAGGCAGACATGCTGCCGGTATGGTCGGATGATTCCGGCAAAGGCACGTTCATGAAGACGATTGCCGGCTTATGCGGGGTGAAGGAAGAAGAAATCCTGGGCCATGACCTGTATCTGTATGTCCGGGAAAAGGCAAGGATCTGGGGCAAGGATGATGAGTATATCTCCGGCCCGCACCTGGATGACCTGCAGTGTTCGTTTGGAACGCTGGAAGGCTTCCTTGCCGCAAAGCCGGAAAAGGCCGTGGCCGTCTGCGGCCTGTTCGACAATGAAGAAGTCGGTTCTTTGTCGAAGCAGGGTGCCCGCTCAACCATTCTTTCCGACCTGCTGGCCAGGATCAGCGCCTGCTTTGGCAAGGACGGCACGCTGATTGCGAATTCGTTCATGATTTCCGCTGACAACTCGCATGCGCTCCATCCCAACCATCCCGAAAAGGCAGACCCAATCAACCGTCCGAAGATGAACGGCGGCATTGTCCTGAAGTATGCTTCCAACACCAAGTATGCAACGGACGGCGTTTCGGCGGCGGTGTTCCGCCACATCTGCGCGAAGGCAGGCGTGCCGGTGCAGGTTTTCACCAACCGCTCCGATTCGGCCGGCGGCAGTACGCTGGGCAACCTTTGCAATGAGCATGTTTCCCTGAACATGGCGGATATCGGCCTGGCCCAGCTGGCCATGCACTCATGCTATGAGACCGCCGGCACAAGGGATACGGAGTACCTGGTCAAAGCCATGAAGCTGTTCTTCAGCAGTTCTTTAACCGACCTGGGCCAGGGACGCTATGCCATTGAGCTTCCTGAAGAGGCAATGTAAATTTTCTGAAAACAAATTCAAAACATGAAAATGTAAATGTTTTCAATCAAAGAAAGTGTTTTCAACCGATTCTCTTTCATGTAAAATAGTCCCGTTCATAGGAGGTAAGGAATGCAAAGGAGTATTCGCGATATCGGCTGGAAGCTGTCATATTTTTGCCTCGCTATGAATGGCAGGGTCATGATGACCGCCGGTGTGAAGGCTTATCCGGGTGATGTCGCCAACCAGTTTTTCAGCGGCATCGGAAAAGCCGCGTGAAATCAGGCTCATCATAGACATCAGGAGGTTAAGGAAATGAATGAGTATGTAAAGAGAGTTATCGAAGAGACAAAGAAAAAGAATCCGAATGAACCGGAATTCCTGCAGACTGTTGAGGAAGTCCTCACATCCATCGCCCCGGTCGTGGACAAGCATCCCGAATACGAGGCAGCAGCCCTGCTGGAAAGACTGGTTGAACCGGAGCGCACAATCGAGTTCCGTGTTGCCTGGACCGACGATGAAGGCAAGCCGTATGTCAACCGCGGCTACCGTATCCAGTTCAACGGTGCGATTGGCCCATATAAAGGCGGTCTGCGTTTCCACCCGACTGTCAATCTCTCGATCCTCAAGTTCCTCGGCTTCGAGCAGATCTTCAAGAACAGCCTGACCACACTGCCG
>JAFWCP010000244.1 GCA_017536845.1 Solobacterium sp.
AAGAATCAACTTTCCGACATCGGCAGCACTATAGAGCTGATCGTGTTTCATGTTACCGAGCGGTAATATATCATATTTCTCCACCGCCGTCAAGCGCAAGCCTTGGGGTCGGCACTCTTCGTGATGGAGCGGCCGACGACGATCATGTCGCAGCCCTGCTCTCTGGCATAGGCAGGTGTGGCAACGCGCTTCTGGTCATTGACATCATTGCCGGCCAGACGGATGCCCGGGGTGACGGTCAGGAAATCTTCGCCGCATGCTTCGTGAATGGCCTTGGCTTCATGGACGGAGCACACAACGCCATCCAGTCCCGCTGCCTTGGCGTTTTTTGCATAATGCACGACGGTATCAATGACTTCGCCGGCAATGCCAAGTTCTTCGTTCATTGCTTCCTTAGAGGTTGAGGTCAGGATCGTGACGCCGATCAGCTTCGCCGGTGTCTGACCTGCCGGTGTGCCCTCGAGAATGCCGGCTTTGGCGGCTTTCATCATTTCGATGCCGCCGGCGCAATGGCAGTTGACGATGTCGACGCCCAGGGCGGCCAGGTTTTTCATGCCGCCCTTGACGGTATTGGGGATATCGTGCAGCTTGAGATCCAGGAAGATGTGGTGGCCCCTGGCTTTGATCTCCTTGATCATGTCAAGGCCGCAGGCATAGGTCAGTTCCATGCCGACTTTGACATAGACAGGTTCTGTGAACTGATCGAGGAAATCCATGACTTCCTGACGGCTGGAAAAATCCAGGGCGATAATGGTTCTGTTCATCTTAAACTCCTTCCAACGGCCTCTTTGACCGAATGCATCCCGTATTTCTGCAGAACATCCGGAAGATCGGCAATGATCTTCGGGCAGATATACGGGTCTTTGAAATTGTAGGCGCCGACTTCGACGGCGGAAGCCCCGGCATACAGGAACTCCAGCACGTCCTCGGCATTGGCAATGCCGCCGACCCCGATGATCGGGATGTTGACGGCTTTTGCGCACTGATAGACCATGCGTACGGCAACCGGTTTAATGGCCGGGCCGGACAGACCGCCGGTGCCGTTGGCCAGAACCGGCTTTCCGGTTTTCAGGTCAATCCGCATGCCCAATAACGTATTGATCAGCACCAGCCCGTCGGCCCCGGCCGCTTCCACCGCTTTTGCGATGGATACGATATCCGTGACATTGGGCGTCAGCTTGACATAGAGCGGTTTTTTTGATGCTTCCCTGCATAATGCTGTGATGTGGGCGGCAAGCTCAGGGTTCGTTCCCAGGCCGATGCCGCCGTGCTTGACGTTGGGACAGGAGATGTTGAGCTCATAGGCCTTGACGACCGGCGAGCTGTTCATCTTCTCAATCACTTCGACATATTCTTCTTCTGTGGCGCCGGCGATATTGGCGATGACCTCGGTATCAAACTGCGCCAGGAAAGGCAGTTCATGATCCATGATGTAGTCCACGCCATGGTTCTGCAGGCCGATCGCATTCAGCATGCCTCCAGGCGTTTCGGCGATGCGCGGGGTCGGGTTGCCGAAGCGCTCCTTCGCCGTGGCGGACTTGATGGCAATGCCGCCCAGAAGCGAGAGGTCATAGAATTCATTCAGCTCCCGGCCATAGCCGCAGCAGCCGCTGGCCGGAATGACCGGGTTTTTCAGGTTCAGCCCCGGCAGCTTTACGGAAAGATCGATCATAAGCTCACCTTCTTCATATCAAAGACCGGCCCGTCCTTGCACACCCGCATGCTTTCGCCGTCTGTGTCCTTGACGACGCAGCCCATGCAGGCGCCAAAACCGCAGGCCATCCTGGCTTCCAGAGATACATAGCCTTTTGCCAGCGTGCTGACCGCCTTTAACATCGGCATCGGCCCGCAGGCCAGCACCGTGCCGGTCAGCTTTTCAGCTTCGATCGCATCCATGACGGTGCCCTTGTATCCCATAGAGCCGTCCATTGTGGCAAGTACGACCTTTTCGCAGTACGGTTCCAGCTCATCCTTGAGGATGATGTCATCGGATGTATTGAAGCCAAGTACGGCAGTCGGCCTGCTCCCCATTTCGGCATAGGCCTTCGCCGCGGCCAGAAGGGGCGGAACGCCGATGCCGCCGCCGACTAACAGCACGTTCTCAGTTTCCAGCAGCGGGAAGCCATTGCCCAAAGGTCCAAGCACCTTGACGCCCTGTCCTTTTTCAAGGGCCGCCATGGCGGCGGTTCCCTGGCCGGAAACCCGGAAGACAAGCGTGATGGTATTTTCATCCATGTCACAGATCGAAATCGGCCTTCTTAAGAAGAAGCCCGGCACGTCGACCTGGACGAACTGGCCGATCTCAGCGCTCTTGGCAATCGCTGTCTGCAGCCGCAGGCGGTAAATATCCTTTTTGAGCTTCGTGTTTTCAAGGATCAACGCGGTTTCATCAATCATGGCAGTCCTCCTTGCTCTGATAGACGCTCTTCCCTTCCACGATGGTATGGACGACGCCGGCATGGACGGTGCAGCCGTCAAACGGCGTGTTTTTCCCCTTCGAGAAGAAAGTGTCTTTGTCAATGATACGCTCGTGGTTCAGATCCACGATGGCAAAGTCACTGCGCCAGCCCTCTTCAATACGGCCTGTTTTCTCTAAGCCAAAGCGGCGGGCCGGCAGATAGCTCATCCATTCGACCAGCTGCCGTAAGGACCAGCGCTTAGTGCGGTATACGAATTCCGTATACAGCATGGCAAAGCTTGTTTCCAGCGAAACGACGCCGAAGCACTGTCCGCCATGGCCTTGTTTTTATCGGCTGCCGTATGCGGGGCATGGTCGCTGGCGATAAAGTCCAGCACCCCGCTTTCCAGCCCGGCAATCAGCGCCATCCGGTCGGCGTGGCTGCGCAGGGGCGGGTTCATCTTACAGTTGGGACCTTTGACGTCCGTATCTTCCAGCAGCAGGTGGTGGGCCGTAACCTCTGCCGAGGGTTCGGCGCCGTTGGCTTTGGCTTTGGCCAGGGCTTCCACGCTCTCTCTGGCAGAGATATGGCAGCCATGGTACTTTACGCCGATATACTGCGCGAGCATCAGGTCTCTGGCAAACTGGGCGCTTTCGCATAAGGAAGGAATGCCCTTCCAGCCCATCGAAATGCCGTATTCGGAATCATGGACACAGGCACCCGGCGTGCGGTAATGCATGTCTTCGGTATGGCAGGCAAACATGACGCCGGCCTCTTTCGCCTGGCGCATGGCGGCTTCCATGACCTTTTCTTCACCGACGCCGACGCCGTCATCGGAGAACCAGCGGATGCCGAGTTCCTTGAGTGATGCGTAATCGGTGGGTTTCCGGCCTTTTTCGTCGTCGGTGATCGTGCCGTAAGGGATGACCCTTACAGCCGCGTCGGTTCTGATTTTCTCCAGATATGACTTCATCCTTTCCGCGTCGGAAGGAAATGGATTCAGGTTGGGCATGGCAAAGATTGTCGTAAAGCCGCCGTGGGCCGCCGCTTTTGAGCCGGTGGCAATCGTTTCCTTATGTTCATAGCCCGGTTCTCTTAAGTGGACGTGCACATCGACCAGGCCCGGCAGGACAGTCAGGCCGGTGCAGTCAATAACCTCATCACCATCCAGGCCTCTGCCGATCTTCAGGATGCCGCTTTCGTCGAAGAGCACATCCGTCTGTTGCAGGCCGTCGGCCAGCAGGACGTTTCCGTTTTTCAGAACTCTTGTCATTCAGTTCACCTCGAACGGGGCAAATCCGAAGGCCCGTTTGATCACGGCCTTGCGGACATAGACGCCGTTTTCCATCTGCTTGAAGATTCTGCTCCTGTCGCTTTCCACCAGCTCGGCATCGATTTCGACGCCGCGGTTGACCGGGGCGGGATGCATGATGATCGCGTGCGGCTGCATGCGCCGGGCCCTGTCTTTGGTCAGGCCGTAGGCGGAAAGATAATCCCCTTCCTGGTTCAGGTTCGCGCCGCGCTCACGCTGGATCCTCAGCATCATGACCACATCGACATGCGGGATCGCTTCATCAAAGTTCACAAAGCGGAAGCCTTCCCGGTGCCATTCTTCCGGCCCGGCGAACATGACCTCCGATCCGAACATCTCGAGGGCGTCCTTGTTGCTGGCGGCAACGCGGCTGTGGGCGATGTCACCGGCAATCAGCACCTTTAAGCCGGAAAGCGTGCCGAATTCCTGCAGCATTGTCAATAGATCCAGCAGGCACTGGGTCGGGTGGTTGCCGCTGCCGTCACCGGCATTGATGATGGGAATGTTGATGCCGGCGAGCTCTTTGTAATACTCATTTTTGGGATGACGGATGACGACGGCGTCATAGCCGATCATCTCCAGTGTCTTGACCGTATCATAAAGCGATTCGCCCTTGGTGACCGAAGAAGCCTCGGTGGCAATGTCGGCAACCTTGCAGCCAAGCTGCAGCTGGGCGCTTTCAAAGGAATAATGCGTTCTCGTTGATGCTTCAAAAAAAAGATTGGCAATAAGGGCCTTCTTCAAAGGCAGCCGCCAATCTGATAAGTGATCACGAAACAACAAAGCATCATTGAGAATTCCCATAATTTCTGAATTGTCCAGTCCCCGCATGGAGAGAAGAGAATTTTTGTTCATTTTATGAGCCTCCCGCTTATTTTAAGACTCTTATGAGCCCGTCAAATTCTAGCACAGCCGGGTCTCTTTGGAAACAGAAATCTGACGCCGCATCAGAAACCCGGTGACAATGCCGGCAATTTTGTTCGTTTGTACGATGTAGGATCCATGGTCTTCCGATGGCAGCACCTTTAACGAACAGTTGGGAATCAGGGCCTGCATCTGTCTTGTATGTTTCAGGCGGATCAGGTCGTGCTGGCCGACGGTAAGAAGCACGTCGGCTTTGATGCGGCCAAGCTCCTGCGCCGTTAAGTCCGGTTCTTTCCGCATCAGTTCCAGATACATGTCTTTTTTGAAAAGTGATACCAGCTGAATCATCAGCCCCAGTTTCAAGACAACGCCATCGGGCGTCATGTTGGCTCCGGCCGCGATCACCGAGGTGATCCTGTCTGTTGCCGACGCGGCAATCAGGGCAATGATGCCGCCGTCGGAAAAGCCCAGCACGGCCGCATCGTGCATATCGTGGGCTTCCATGAAGGCAAGCACATCATCGGCCATGTCACGGTAATGAAGCTCTGCTGTCTTTTCCGATTTGCCATGGCAGCGGGAATCAATCTGCCAGCAGGTATAGAACTGTTTCAGCACCTGTACGGCTTCATCGAAGATATGCAGGTCTTCCCCGTTGCCGTGCAGCAGGATCAGATGCCTGCCCTTTCCGCTGACTTCATAATGCAGGCGGATGCCGTTGACCGTTTCAATCACAGTTTTCCTTCCTCTTTCAGCCGCGAGATGATCGCCAGCGACTGCGGCGCGTAGGCTTCCTTGCGCTGTTTTTTCTTCACGTCAGCCTTTAAATGCACGATGCCGAAGTTGGCGTTCATCGGCTGGAAATGGTTCGGATCGGCGGTTGTGATGTAATGGCTCATGGCGCCGATCATCGTTTCCGGCCCCGGTATGCAGAGCCCTTCGCCTTTTACGAGATGGGCCATGTTGATGCCGGCAAGCATGCCGGAAGCAGCCGATTCGACATATCCTTCCACCCCGGTCATCTGGCCGGCAAAGAACAGGTCTTCCCGGCCGGCATACTGATAGGTTTCCTTCAGCAGCACGGGGGCGTTGATATAGGTGTTCCTGTGCATGACGCCATAGCGGACGATCTCACAGTTTTCCAGGCCCGGCACCATCTGCAGGATGCGTTTCTGCTCACCCCATTTGAGATGCGTCTGGAAGCCGACCACGTTGTAAAGTGTGGCTTCGGCATTGTCCTGGCGCAGCTGGACGACCGCGTACGGCCTGACACCGTCCTTTTCCAGGCCGACCGGCTTCATCGGGCCAAACAGCAGTGTATCCCGGCCGCGCTTTGCCATGACTTCAAACGGCATGCAGCCTTCGAAGAACACTTCCTTTTCAAAGGTATGCAGTTCAGCGGTTTCGGCCGTGATCAGGGCCTGGTAGAAGGCTTCAAACTGCATCCGGTCCATGGGACAGTTGATGTAGTCGGCACTGCCCTTGTCATACCTTGACTTGATATAGGCTTTGGTAAAATCAATCGATTCCCGGGTGACGATAGGCGCGGCCGCGTCATAGAAATAGCAGTATTTCTGATCAATCAGGCGGCCGATGGCCTGTGACATCGGTTCACTTGTCAAAGGGCCGGTGGCAATGATGGCCGGGCCTTCGGGGATTTCGCTGACTTCTTCTGCGATGATCCGGATGCGGGGATGGTTCCTGATCTTTTCGGTGACCATCTGCGAGAACCCTTCCCGGTCCACCGCCAGGGCGCTGCCGGCGGGAACTCTGGTTGCGTCCGCGCATGTCATGATCAGCGAACCGATCTGCCGCATTTCGATCTTGAGCAGGCCGACGGCGTTGACCGGCTGGTCGGAACGCAGGGACTTGGAGCAGACAAGCTCGGCAAAGGTATCGGCCTTATGGGCCGGTGATTTCTTCAGCGGCTTCATTTCATACAGGTCGACGTCACAGTCACGCCTTGCCAGCTGCCAGGCGGCTTCGCAGCCGGCCAGGCCGGCCCCGATTACCTTGATCCTCATTCTTCACTCACCTTCGCCGTTTTCTTTGCGGCGGCCTTCTTCGTCGTTGTCTTACGGGCTGCGGTCTTTTTTGCCGTTGTCTTCTTTGCGGCTGTCTTGCCGGCAGCGGTCTTTTTCGCTGTCGTCATGCGGCCGGCTGTCTTCTTTGCGGCCGAAGCTGAAGCACGGGAGACGATCCTTTCTCCGGTCAAGGATGTCATATACGTGCAGGATGGATAATTCGAGCAGCCGATGAAATAGGTGCCGTAGCGGCTCTTGCGCTTGAGCAGCGGGTTGCCGCACTCCGGACAGGCCTGGCCGATCTCTTCCGGTTTTTCCTTTTCGGCGGTGAAGATCTGCCGCGTGTAATGGCACTTCGGGAAGTTGGAACAGGAGATGAACCTGCCGTAACGGCCGGTCCTGTATACCAGCGGGCTGCCGCAGTCCGGGCAGGCTTCACCGACTTCTTCCGGCATCAGGCGTTCCATGGATTCATACGCGTTGGCAAGCAGCGGTTCAAAGCGATTGTAGAAACCGCGCAGAACCTCCACATCATTCTCCTTGCCGTCCGCAATCCGGTCCAGCCTGTTTTCCATGGTCGCCGTATAGGAAACGTTGATGATATCGCTGAAGTATTCATCCAGCCGGTCGGTTGTCAGGATGCCCT
>JAFWCP010000245.1 GCA_017536845.1 Solobacterium sp.
GATGACGCGTATTTTGCCCGCAAGGTACAGCATGCCGTGCAGTACCGCCGGGATGTCATGAGCGAGGATGATTTCCTTTGCTGCAGGATGGTGCATGGGGAAGCCGACGGGCTTCCGGGGCTGACCGTCGACCGTTACGGCAGCATCCTTGTCGCGGAAGCGGCAAGCTATGGCATCGACCTGCGCCGGGAAGTCATCTATGAAGCGCTGAAAGAAAGCATCGGCGGGATCGAAGGCATTTATGAGCGCAACGAAGGGGATTTACGGCTGAAGGAAGGGCTGGACCAGTATAAAGGCTGGTATGGCCTTCAGCATCCGGAAAAGACGAATGTGCAGATTGTTGAAAACGGTCTGATATTCGATGTGGATTTTGAAAACGGCCAGAAGACCGGCTATTTCCTCGACCAGAAATACAACCGGGCAGTTGTCGGCAGGCTTGCCCGAGGCAGGCGGGTGCTGGACTGCTGCACCCATACCGGGTCTTTCGCGCTGAATGCCGCTGCCAATGGTGCCGCATCAGTGACCGCCATGGATATATCCGAAACGGCGCTTGCCGAAGCAAGGCGGAATGCAGAGCTCAACGGCCTGCAGGTCACCTTCCGGCAGGGTGGTGATGTGTTTGAAGAACTCAGACGGCTCAAGGCAGAACATCAGACGTTCGACCTGATCATCCTTGATCCGCCGGCCTTTACGAAAAGCCGCCGCACGATTGCCTACGCCCGTAACGGCTATCGCAATATCAACGCCATGGCCCTCTCACTGCTGCCGCGGGGCGGATATCTGGCAACCAATTCCTGTTCGCATTTCATGAGCACGCAGCTGTTTACGGAAATGCTCAGGGACGCTTCCCACGATGTCAGCTGCTCGCTTCGCATTGTCGAAAGCTGCTCGGCATCACCCGACCATCCGGTCCTGATTGATGTGCCGGAAACGTCGTATCTGAAGTTTTTCCTCGTCCAGAAGGTGTGATAAAGAAGCTTTATAATTGCAATATTGACTATAAGGCAATGTCTGTTCGTTATGGTAGTATACTTGTTTTTGTGATAAAATACAGGCGGAAAGTGAGGTGTTTGCCTTATGTATAAGATAAATGATATTGTGGTTTACCGTCGGGATGTTTGCAGAGTTATCGGCAGACACCGTTCTGATTTTACCGGCGAGCAGTGCTATATTCTGGTTCCGTATGCAAACCAGGATGGTTCCGTCAAAATGCAGGTGCCCATTGCCAACAAGGGCGGCCACCTGCGCGACCTGATTACTAGAGAGGAAATCGATGAACTGATCAAAAGCACGCCTGATATTGAGCTGCTGGAAAACAAGCCGGCCAATATGAAAAGCGTGTATGCCTACCTGCTGAAGGGCGATGAAATCTCTGACCTGATCCGGATCATCAAGACATCCTATCTCCGCAACCAGGCAAGGCTTGAAGCCAACAAGAAGATCGCTTCCATTGATGATGAGTATCTGCGCAAGGCAGAGAAGTATCTCTATGAGGAGATCGCTGTGTCGCTCGGGCTTTCCTACGAAGAATCCAAGACATTCTTTGAGGATGAAGTCGCCAAGATTTCGGGGCAGGTATGATGGAAAAGAATAATACACTGCTGCAGGGATTTGAGTGGTATCTGCCGGCAGACGGTACATTCTGGAACAAAGTGAAGGCTCTTGCGCCTTCTTTTTATGCGCTGGGAATTGATGTGATATGGCTGCCGCCTGCATATAAATGCCATACCGGCGGCCTGGATGCCGGATACGGTGTCTATGACCTTTATGACCTGGGGGAATTCGACCAGAAAGGCAGCGTGCGCACCAAATACGGCACCAGGGATGAATACCTTGCCTGCATTGATGCCCTCCATCAGGCCCATATCAGCGTCCTCCCTGACATCGTCATGAACCACCGCATGGGTGCTGACGTCATGGAATATCTGCGGGGCCGGAAAAAGAAATCCTGGGACCGGCGGAAAAAGGCGGCACCTGAAAGGGAGATCGGCGTCTGGACGAAATTCACCTTCCCCAACCGGAACGGGAAATACTCCGACTTTGTCTTTGACCATACCTGTTTCAACGGCATTGACCGTGATGAGATCCGCCGCAAGCATGCCATTTTCCTGTTCCAGGGCAGCTCCTGGAGCGACAAGGTCGACAGGGAATACGGCAATTATGATTATCTGATGGGCTGCAATGTTGATACCAGGGTGCCCAAGGTCAGACAGGAACTGATCCGCTGGGGAAAATGGTATCTGGATACGACCCACGCCGACGGCTTCCGGTTGGACGCGGTCAAGCACATCGACTATGACTTCCTGCGTGACTGGCTGCAGGAAATGCGTTCCCATGCCGGCCGGAACCTGTTTGCGGTCGGTGAGTACTGGCATGGCAATACCGATCTGCTTGTCGATTATCTAAACCATACCGGACATACGATGAGCCTGTTTGATGTCAACCTGCATTTCCGCTTCAAAGATGCTTCCATCGGGCCGTGCAACATGGCAAGGATCTTCGACGGCTCGCTGGTGCAGAGAGAACCGTATTACAGCGTGACCTTCGTAGACAACCACGACTCCCAGCCCGGACAGTCGCTGGAATCCTTTGTCGAGCGATGGTTCAAGCTGCATGCCTATGCCCTGATCCTGCTGCGCCAGGATGGCCTGCCATGTGTTTTCTATGGCGACCTGTACGGCATCCCCCATGATCAGATCCCACCGGTTGAGCATCTGGATACGCTGATCAGGGTGAGAAGGGAATGTGCCTACGGGATAACCCATGATTACTTTGACCACAATGACATCATCGGCTGGACGCGGGAAGGTGCGGCCGATCTGCCGCTGTCCGGCCTGGCGTGTCTGATGAGCCATGACCATGAAGGCAGGAAATGGATGTATACCGGCCACAGAAACCGGCAGATGGTCAACCTGCTCAATCCATA
>JAFWCP010000246.1 GCA_017536845.1 Solobacterium sp.
ACGGCATTGAAACCACGAAGCTGACCCGCAGGGACCTGCGTGACTGCTTCGGCATGGTGCTGCAGGATGCCTGGCTGCGATCCGGCACCATCCGGGAAAACATCCGCTATGGACGCATGGATGCAACGGATGAAGAAGTCGAGAAGGCAGCGGAAGATGCCTATGTCGACCACTTCATCCGCACGCTTGAGAATGGCTATGATACGGAGATCAACGAAGAATCCACCAACATCTCCCAGGGCCAGAAACAGTTGCTTACCATCGCAAGAGCCTTCCTGGCCGATCCCAGGATCCTGATTCTGGATGAAGCAACATCTTCGGTTGACTCCCGTACGGAGATTCTGATTCAGAAGGGAATGGAGAAGCTGATGAAGGGAAGGACATCCTTTGTCATTGCCCATCGTCTTTCCACCATCCGCAACGCGGACATGATTCTTGTCATGGATCATGGCGACATTGTTGAAATCGGCACGCATGATGAGCTGCTTGCCCAGAATGGTTTCTACGCCAATCTCTATAATTCACAGTTTGAAGAAGCCGCATAAAATGACAAGGCCCGGAATTTCCGGGCCTTGTTTCAGAACAGGGTTTCGCAGAGCAGGACGGTAATGCAGCAGACACAGGCAACAAAGGGAAGGTTCTTTCCTTTCCAGGAACAGAAGATTCCCGCTGCAAGGGCGGCAGCCCCTGCATATGGGGATTCGGTCGCTTCAATGATGGCCGGAAAGGTCATGACCGCCAGTGTCGCGTAGGGTACATAGTATAGGAAGGACCGCAGAAAGCGGCTGGTGATGGGTTTGTTTATGAGGGTAAGGGGAAGCACACGGATCAGGTAGGAAACCAGTCCTGATAAGAGAATGTAGATGTAAATATTATGACTCTTCATACGGGAACCTCCAGGCTGCAAAGGCGGCAATGGCAACCGTCAGGATATTGGTTTTCATGCCGGCGTTGAGAAAGGTGACGTAAGAAGCAAGATACGACAGGGCAAAGCCGGCCAGGACCACGCAGGCCGTGATCCTGTTCTCTTTGGCGGCCGGGATGATGATGGCAATGAACATGCCGTACAGGGCAACCGAAAGGGCGGAAACGATTCTTGCCGGCAGGATGTTTCCGGCAAGGATGCCGGCGGCTGTCCCGATCGCCCAGCCAGGTACGGCAATGGCAATGGCGCCATAGTTGTAATACGGGTCCATATGCCTGCTGTGGCCGATGGAGATGCCGAAGATTTCATCCGTAACGCCATAACCGACCAGGAAACGGTGGAAGAACGGCGTTTCCGGCAGGAAGCGCTGGGCCAGGGCGGCTGACATCAGCAGGTAGCGCATGTTGGCAACAAGGGTGACCAGGATGATTTCAAGATAGGCGGCATCTTCGGCGATGACCTGCAGGTCGGCATACTCACCGGCCGAGGCAACATTGACCAGGCTTAACAGGAAACCCTGGAAAGCACTCATGCCGGCATTTGCCATGGCAATGCCAAGCGAGAACGCAACCGCGATATAACCCAGACAGATTGGAAATCCGTCTTTCATTCCTTCCAGAAAGGACTGACCGTGATTTTTCATGCACATAGTTCTACCACAAATCTGACATGCAGGCAATCAAAGACGCCTGCCAGGACAAAAAACGGGGTGCTGTCAGCACCCCGATGTTTGTATTACGGCAGCTGTGAGACTGGTGTTGTTCCCTGTTCGGGGATGTTGACGATGCCTTCAAAAAGAATGCTGCGGGGGGAGGTGAGGGCAAACAGGAACGGCCGGTCGAAGACGACTTCCTTTTCTTCCGCGCTGAAGGCGCCATAGGCGGCAATGACGGCGGTACAGGCAGCACCGACAACGCCTTCTTCATCGGCGTTGACCTTTGCGGCGTGTTTGATTTCCGTGACAAAGATGCCGCGGGGATCATCGGTCAAAGGGGTAAAGTCAGCCTTGCCTGCTTCAAACAGATCAGTAATCCCGTTTTCCTTCAGCATGTCCTTGACATTCACTTCCCCGGATACGGAGAAACGGGGCAGGGACAGATGGACGAAGGAAAGATCACCTTTGTCCGCAAGGTTCACCGGATGCATCAGCTGCTGCACTTCTTCTTCGTTGAGGATGTCTTCCGGGGTATAGCCTTCCTCCGGCAGTATCATAAGCATGTTCGTGCAGGACAGGTCTTTGATCACAGCGGTAAAATGTTCGCCTTTGTAATACACTGCTGTGTCATCGCAGTGCATCATCGGCGTGCTCATGTCGCCATCCGGGGCGTGGAAGACGGCATCAGACGTCAGTTCCGGCCTGAACTGCTTCATCCAGGAAGAAGCGTAATAGATGGTGCTGTAGAGGGCCATGGCAGTATCGTCTTCCAGATGAATCTGATCAACAGTATCCTTGAGCAGGTTATGGGTTGCGTTATTGAGCCAGTTCTGGATGTCTTCATCGGCTTTCTGAGAGCCCATATCTTCGATGGCAGAGGTGAAGTGGTATGTTTCAGCCATTTTCCGCAGGATCTCAGGATGGCAGCTGAGCCCGTTGTCCAGCCACAGGGAACCGGAAAGCTGCAGGGTGAGGGACTCGTTTTCACAATAAGCGGCACGCCAGAGCTCTTCATGAATACGCCTCAGTTCCTCCATATCCTTAAGGTTCAGAAGGTCAAGCAGCTGTTTCTGCGTTGTTCCTGCCGTCAGCTCACAGAGTTCGGCCAGGGTCAGGTACAGGTTAAGGGGTGAAAAGACTTTGTTTTCCTTTCCTTCATCAGCCAGGATGAAGTCGGCGGCTTTCTGATAGAAAGCCATCTGCTGATCCACAATCCCGGTATTGTTGATCAGCTCGTCCGAGATGCGGTATTCCTTTGTTTCCGGCATCACGGCCGGGATCATTTCATAGGCAATGATTTCCGATTTCTGCTTTTTCGGCAGAATCAGAAAGGTGATAAGCAAGGCAGCGCACAGCCCGGCCAGGATGCCGGCTGTTTTTGTGAACGGCAGCCTTGGTTTCATGTTGTGGGTTTCCAGAAGGGAATCATCCAGGTTCCCGATGGCTTTGTCCAGTAATTCCGGTTTCATGACAGATATCCTTCCTTTTCCAGTTCGGTTTTCAGTTTCTTTCTTGTTCTTGATAATGTCTGGCGGACATTTGCGGCCGTATGGCCGGTCTGCTTCGCGATGTCTTCAGCCGTTTCATGGTAGAAATAACGGCGGATAAAAAACTCTTTCGCCATGGGACTTTGCCTTGTCAGGAAAGCGGCAATGATGCGGGTGAGCTCGTTTTCTTCAAACTCCTTCTGCACATCCTTCTTGTCCGGGATGCATTCGGCAAGCTCATCCAGGATCAGCCCGTAGCGGCCGTCGTGTTTCTGCCCGTTACGGCGCCATTGGTCGATGGCAAGATTGCGGGTGATACGGGCAAGGAACAGCCGCAGGACCTGCGGCCGCTGCGGGGGCATGGCCAGCCATGCCTTCAGCCAGGTATCATTGACGCATTCTTCCGCGTCGGCGTCATTCTCTGATATGGCATAGGCTGTGCGGAAACAGTAATTGTGGTATTTCCGGTCCGTTTCCCGAATAGCATCTTCATCGCGCTGCCAGTACAGTTCAATGATTTCAGTGTCTTCTTTCAATGTCATAAGCAATACTCCGAACATGTTCACCCTACAGGACGGACGCGTCTGCGTGAGTGTGACAGCTATTTTAGCAGGAAACAGAGCATGGATCACTTTAACGAGATGACAGGGGTTCTGCATTGAAATCTCAGCCTTTCAGAAA
>JAFWCP010000247.1 GCA_017536845.1 Solobacterium sp.
ATGGAGTTTGCTGTCAAATGGATGTATTCTGTCGACAAAGATCTGGAAATGCCATATCAAGATACCCTGGTCAGTTTAATGGGGGATGAGTCCTTCCGTGACATTGTAGGAACTGATATCTGGCAGAGAATGAATTACATCAGAAAAGCAGGGAACTTAGCGGCTCATAATGCATCAGGTAAAATATCACACGCACAGGCACTGCTGTGTCTGGAAAACCTTTTTATCTTCCTTGACTTTGTTGCTTACTGTTACAGTGAAAACTATGTTGAAGGACAATTTGATCCTGCTTTGCTGAAACAGGAGTCTGCTCCTGTTACTGCACCTGTGCCTGATATTGATCTTGCAAAGCTGATTGCTGAAAACAAAGCACTGAAAGAAGAACTTACAGCAAGGCGTGAAGAACAGAAACAGACTTATGTACCTAAACCTCTTGATCTGTCTGAATATGAAACGCGTAAAATCTACATTGATACCATGCTGATGGATGCGGGCTGGGTTCAGGGCAAGAACTGGCTGAATGAATATGAACTGAAGGGCATGCCGAATCCAGCTGAAAAGGGATATGCAGATTATGTCCTCTTCGGTGATGATGGCAAACCTCTGGCTGTCATTGAAGCAAAAAGAACCTGTGTTGATGTGGCAAAAGGACGTCAACAGGCCAAACTGTATGCCGATTTACTGGAAAAGGAGTTCGGCAGACGTCCGGTCATATTCCTTACAAACGGATTTGAAACAAGGATTTCCGATAATCAGTATCCGGAAAGAAAATGTGCGACAATCTATTCCAAACGTGATTTGGAAAAGCTTTATAATCTGCACAAAATGCGTACAAGCCTGAAACATGTATCGATCAATCGAGATATTGCCGGCCGCTATTATCAGGAAAACGCCATTAAGGCAGTCTGTGATGCTTTCGATGCAAAAAACAGAAGGAAAGCTTTATTGGTCATGGCAACAGGTTCCGGCAAAACCAGGACCGTGATTGAACTGTGTGATGTGCTTCTGCAGCATGGTTGGGTGAAAAACATCCTTTTCCTGGCGGATAGAACATCTTTGGTAGTGCAGGCAAAGCGAAGTTTTTTGAATCTGCTGCCTGATCTGTCTTCGGTGAATCTGGTTGAGGAAAAGGGCAATTATTCGGCACATTGTGTTTTCTCCACATATCAGACAATGTTCAATGTCATTGATTCGGCGGAAGATGATGAAGGAAAGCTTTTTACCTGCGGACATTTTGATCTTGTGATCTGTGATGAAGCACACAGATCCATATATAACAAGTACCAGGACATCTTCAATTATTTTGATGCTCCGTTAGTTGGACTGACGGCAACACCCAAGGATGAAATTGATAAAAATACCTACGAGATATTCGAATTGGAAAACGGTGTGCCGACTTTTGGCTATGAACTTGCCCAGGCTGTCAAAGATGGGTATCTTGTGGATTTCGTTTCTGTTGAAACAACGTTGAAGTTTATCCAGGATGGCATTGTATATGATGACCTGTCGGATGAAGATAAAGAGGCATATGAAGATACCTTTACGGATGACAGCGGTAATATGCCGGAGAGCATCAGTTCATCAGCATTGAATGAATGGATCTTTAACGAAGATACCATCAGACAGGTGTTACACGTTCTGATGGATAACGGCTTGAAAATTGAGTACGGCAATAAGATAGGAAAAACCATAATCTTTGCCAAGAATCACAGGCATGCCGAAAAGATTTATGAGGTTTTTAACAAAGAGTATCCTCATCTAAAAGACTATGCCAAGGTAATTGATAATACAATCAAGTATGCTCAAAGTGCGATAGATGAGTTTTCCGATCCAAGGAAACTTCCGCAGATCGCCATATCCGTAGATATGCTTGATATCGGTATTGATATTCCTGAAATCCTCAACCTTGTCTTCTTCAAAAAGGTGATGAGCAAAGCAAAATTCTGGCAGATGATCGGGAGAGGAACAAGGCTTTGCAAGTATCTGCTTGATGGAAAAGATAAGGAAAGGTTTTATATCTTTGATTTCTGCGGCAACTTTGAATTCTTCCGTATGAACAAAGGCAGGCCTTCCGCGAATATGATTGCTCTTCAGGGAGCACTGTTCAGCCTGAAGTCACAGATTGCCCTGAAACTGCAGGATATTGATTTTCAGACTCCCGAACTGATTGAATTCAGGAAGCTGCTTGTGAATGATATGGTGCGTAAAGTCCGGGAACTGAATAAGGATAACTTTGCGGTGAAGCAGCATATGAAGTTTGTGGAACAGTACTCCAATCCTGAACATTACAAAACACTCACTTACGGAGATACACTGATTATGAATCAGGAACTGGCTCCATTGATCCTTCCAGACGATGATGATCCGAAAGCGCTGCGGTTTGATGCATTGATGTATGGCATAGAACTTGCGTATATGGTAGGAAAGAAATATGGCAAGGCACGAAGTGATCTGATGAAAAAGGTAAAGGGAATAGCCGGTGTGGCCAATATTCCTGAGATTATGGTGCAGTCAGAACTGATCAACACCATACTTCATACAGACTATGTTGATAAAGCAGGCATTAATGAGTTTGAAAATATCCGTGAGAATCTGCGTGACCTGATCAAGTACATACCTTATTCAGGTGTGACGTATGATACAAATTTCAGTGATCAGATCATATCAACAGATTGGAATGATTCTGATCTTGAAAACGATGATTTACAGAATTATAAAGCGAAAGCAGAGTTCTATGTCCGCCAGCATCAGGATCTGATGGTGATCCAGAAACTGAAAAACAATCGGCCGATGACTGCGGACGATATTGAAATGCTGGAAGATATCATGTGGAATGAACTCGGGACAAAACAGGATTATGAAGCAGAATACGGCCAGAAGCCTCTTGGGGAGTTTGTGCGCGAGATTGTGGGGCTGGATATGTCCGCCGCAAAAGCTGCGTTTGCTGAATATCTGGATGATGTAAATCTGGACAGCCGGCAGATCTATTTTGTGAATCAGATTGTGGAATACATTGTACACAATGGGCTTATGAAGGATCTTTCTGTTCTGCAGGAATCACCGTTCAACGATCAGGGAAGCATTGTAGATATATTTCCGGATCTTTCCACCTGGCTGGGAATCCGCAAAGCCATTGACAATGTGAACGCGAATGCCCTGTATGCATAAACACAGTTTTCAGAGCGATCGTGAAGAATACGGCAATGATCATCCGATATTGAAAAGACAGGGGATGAGAAAAAACTTGAAGCCGTAAGCGATACAGCAGGTTTATTGCCGGAGCCCTATGCAGACTTGCTAATCAGCGTGTTTGCGGCCAAGAAGTACTGATTGGGGCGGAACAGGCAGCTGTATTGATTGATAATTGCCCCGCAGGCTGATCCTGCGGGGTTTTGCATGCCCATGCAACACATCATGCGGCATGATGAACACGACATGAGCTTGGCTGACAGAGAGAATCAGATAAGATTGTATACGGATGACGTGATCCGAAACAGATAACCGGGCTGATATCAAACTGATATCAATCTTAAATGAAAATGAATGATTCCTCAGTTGTTTTTGCCTGCAAAAGTGATAGTATGGATACGTTGGAATTTATGCCAACTGAATAGATAGAGGTTGATATGCTGAAAGTTGAAAATGTCAGAAAAGAATACCGGGATGTTGTCGCCTGTGACGATGTCTCGTTTACACTGGATCCAGGCTCAGTTACCGTTTTGCTTGGACCCAACGGTGCCGGCAAGAGCACCATCATGAAAGCCATCATCGGCTTCCTGCGCTATGAGGGCAGGATTACCATCAATGACTACCCGAATTACTCCCTGGATGCCAAAAGGCTCACCGGATATATCCCTGAGCTGCCGTCCCTGTATCCCAACCTGACGGTATCCGAACACCTGTCCTTCCTGGCCAGGGTGTATAAGCTGACGGATTATAAAGACAGGGCAGAAGCCTTATTAAAGAGATTTGAGCTTGATGACAAGAAAAAGAAATTCGGTGATGAGCTCAGCAAAGGCATGCAGCAGAAGCTGAATATCTGCCTTGGCGTTCTGACGGAGCCGGAACTGCTTTTGATGGATGAACCGATGATCGGTCTTGATCCCCATGCCATCAAGGAACTCAAACTGCTGATGCAGGAGATGGCCCAGCAGGGCAGGACATTGCTTGTCTCCACCCATATCATCGACAGCGTTGACATGCTTTGGGACAGGTGCCTGATCATGCAGAAGGGGAAGATCAAGGCCAATATCACCAGGCAGGAACTGGAAGAAGACGGCAGAACGCTGGAAGAATACTTCTTTGCCGTTACCGAGGGCCTGAATCAGGATGAAATGAAGGAGCAGGAATCGTGAACGCGTTTCTCTATTATTGTGTGCATACCTTTGTGAACACCTTGAAAAAGATGTTCAAATCCTGGGTTGTATTGTTTATCGTCGGCTGTATGGCCGTCGGTATGATTGTCGGTTTTACGATTGCCATGCTTACCGACCACGATGAACCCGCCCCGGAGGATGAAATCGTCGAAGTGGTGCCGCCGGAAGAAATGCCGGAAGACATCTTTGACAATAACCCGGTCATTGAAGTTGCCGAAGATGGTGACTTCTTCTCCCAGATCTTCGATGTCAGCGAAGTGAAGGGCTCGGCCGCCTTTGAAGCTGGGGCAGCTGCCATTATCCTTCTTCTCTTCAGCATCTCCGTTCTGACCGCTGACAAGACGGCGGAAACGCTGTTTCTGCCGGCAGATGCCAACCTGCTGTTCTCAGCGCCGGTGAAACCGCAGTCTGTGCTGCTGTTCCGGCTCCTGCTGCAGTTAGGCGCGTCTGTGTTCTCTGGATTATACCTGATGTTCCAGCTGCCAAGGCTGATGGAAATATTCAATGTCGGTGCTGCCGGCATGGCTATTACAATGCTCTCCCTGGTCCTGAGCATGTTCTGGACCAAGCTGATCGAAGTCATCATGTACATGTTTACGGCCGGCAACGCCCGCCGCAAGAACCTGACCAGATACTGCCTGTACGGTATCCTTGGAGCCCTGCTCCTTGGCAGCATTGCCTATCTCAGCGCCTTCGGCAAACTGAATCTGGGCGGCCTGATCAATGTCTTTGCTTCCCCGGCGCTGCGTTTTGTCCCTGTATGGGGCTGGATCAAAGCCGCCTGCGGCTATGCGGTGACCGGCAATACGATGATGGCGTGGGCCTGCATCCTGCTGACCTTTGCCGCAACAGCTGTTTCAATCATTCTGATCTGGCGGGCCAAAGCGGATTTCTATGAAGATGCCATCAACAGGGCCGAGGCCAGGGCTGAACTGATGACGCAGGCGGCAGAGACGGGCATGGTCCAGCGCAAGAAGGAGCGGAAATCCTCCCTGCTGAGGGATGGATTTGATTATGGCCATGGCGCATCAACGTTCTTCTTCAAGGCCATGTACAACCGTTTCCGTTTTTCTCACCTTCACTTCTTCACGAAGACAGCGGAGACTTATCTTGCAATATCTGTATTGTTTACCATCCTGTTCCGTTTTGTCTTAACCGATGAATGGATGCATGCCTCTGCAAACGGAGACCTGCATATAGTCAGCTTACTTGGTTTTGGCCTGCTGCTGATGGTGTTCTACCGATCGATTGCTTCCACGCTTCCCGAGGATGCAAAGAATGACCTGTTCCGCATGGCGCCGCAGAGGACATGGCTCAAGCTGTTCTACTCGGCCCTGGCGGACCAGCTGAACTGTATGTCGAAAAGCGAGTCGCTGCAACCGGAAAACACGTCGCGCCCAACATACCCCACGCTTTCAGGCAGCGACACGTTCGC
>JAFWCP010000028.1 GCA_017536845.1 Solobacterium sp.
ACCTCAACCCGGTCGTGCCGGTGCGGAATGTACGTACATTTACCCGCAGCCTCGACGTGCTGTTTGTGCTGGATGCAACACTCTCCATGTGGGCCTACGATGACGGGGTCAGCCGGAATGACCTTGTCGGTGATCTCTGCACCGCCTTTGTCGAGGATCTGGAAGGGGCATCATTCGCGGTTGTACGTTTTGACAACAGGGCGCAGATCCTCTGCCCCTTTACGGAAGACAGGGACAATGTCCTGGACGCTGTCTGGACCCTGGCCCAGCCGCTGGCCGGGTATGCCAGGGGCAGCGCCATGAATACGCCGATGGCTTCGATCGCGGAGCTGCTGGCCGATACGCCTCAGGACCGTGCAGCCGTGCTGATCTTCATCAGTGATGGGGAAAACACATCGGACCAGCCGCTGTCTTCATATGAGGAAATCGCTTCTTATGTCGATGCCGGAGCCATCATCGGCATCGGGAGCGACCATGGCGAAATGTTTGACAGCCGCGGCCATCGCCTGATTGATACCGAAACCGGGGAAGATGCACTTTCCGTCATGGATGAAGACAGCCTCCGTAGGATTGCGGATGACCTCCGGCTGCCGTACCAGTATGTCAGTCACTCCCGCCAGGTCAGGGCGCTTGCCGACCAGATCCTTGATGTCAGCTTTGACAGCGTGAAAAGCCGCAAGGCCGAAAGCACATCCGGCATCCTGCACCTGCTGGTTCCGGTCTGGCTGCTCAGTGCCCTCGACCTGCTTTTCTGGCTGCGGAAAAAGAGGCGTTTATGAAAAAACTGCAGACTGCCTTTCTCGTATTGGCCCTTATCTGCGGCCATCTGTTCTGGCGTACGCTGAGAAATGAACAGTTTATTGCCGGCTGGCAGCAGGGCCGCTTTGATGCCGCTGTGCTCAAAGAACTCGAACATTTCAACTTTGTGCAGGGCTATGTACCTTATTACAACCAGGGCAACGCGGCCTATGTCCGCAAGGATTACCGTCAGGCCGTGATGTATTACCGTCAGGCGCTTGACCGGTTTCCCGCCCATCCCGATGAATGCCGGATCCGTGTCAACCTGGCCCTTTCCATGCTGGCGCTGCTGGATGAAAATGCGGAAGGATTCGGCGCAGGGCTTTTGGCCGCAAGGGAAGTTCTGACGGAAGAAAACTGTGCCTCCCTGACGGGAAATGAAGGGCACAGTGAAACGGCGGAAATCCTGAAACAGGATATTGATGATATGCTCAGCCAGCTGGAAGTCGACCTGACTGAGCAGAACCGGAACGATGAGGGCGAAGAGAAACAGCAGGCGAAGGATGCGGCCGGTGATGATCTTTCCGCCCGGGAAGACGAAGTGCAGAAGAAACTGGAGCAGCAGATGCGCAGAAACATGAAAGAAAGGGCCCGTGCCCAGCAGGAACAGAGCGACCTCAATGCGGAGGAAGACTTCATGCTGGATTACAACGGCAGGGCATGGTAGGTGAAAAGATGATGGATCTCAGACAGGCAGTCAGGCAGAGACACTCGGTGCGCCGGTATCTGGACAGGCCGATCGAAGAAGAGAAGGTAAATACGCTCAGGGAACTGACGGAAACGCTGAACAGGCAGAGCGGCCTGCATATCCAGCTTGTAATCAATGAGCCGAAGGCATTTGCCTCCGCCCTGGCAAGGTACGGACGCTTTCACGGCGTGAACAGCTATTTCGCCCTTGTCGGCCCGAAGGGAAACGAGCTGGAAGAAGCCTGCGGCTATTATGGCGAACAGCTTGTTCTGGCGGCCCAGTGTCTTGGGCTGAATACGTGCTGGGCGGCCCTGACCTTTCGGAAAGTGCCGGATGCCTTTGTCATTCAAAAAGGTGAAAAGCTGGCAGCCGTGATTGCCCTTGGCTATGGCGAAACCCAGGGGGCAGCCCGTCGTTCCAAAGATTTTGCGGATATATCCGCGAGACCCGGCCCGCAATGGTACCGTGACGGGATCGAAGCTGTCCTGCTGGCCCCGACGGCCATGAACCAGCAGAAATTCCGCTTCGCGTATACGGATGACGGTGTAAGGGCAACGGCCGGACACGGGCTCTATACGAAGATGGATCTGGGCATCGCTAAATACCATTTTGAAGTCGGATCGGGAAAGCCGCACAGCATCTGGAACAAGGAGAAATCAGAATGAAGAAACTGCTGAGATGCCTGCTTGTCGCAGCGTTGGGACTGCTTGCCGGCTGCATGGACATCACAATCGACCTGAAGGTCAATGATACCGGCAGAGCCACCCAGAACATCACGATCATGATGAAGGCCAGCGACCTGCCCGACGGCATGGATTATACGGTTGAAAACATGCAGTATCTCAAGGAAGCCCTGGCTCATGAAGGAAACGACGTACGCATCACTGACATCAGCGAAGGGAAAGGGGAGAATGCCCGCTTCGGCTTTGTCGCGGAAAACACAGCGCCCTTCGGCAGCGTCAGGGAAGAAGGAAGCACCATTATGCTTGAAGTGTCAGCGGAACAGATTCTGAAACGGCTCGCCGAGTCCATGGAATTTTCCCGTTCCGAGCTGATCGAAATGAAAAAACGAGGCATGCGGCTCATCCTGAATGTGCAGATGCCTTTCAAGCCGACAGCCAGCCTGGGCAAGGTGGAGGGCAATACCGTTACGATTGACATGCTGGATCTGCCTGGCGGCGTGGATACGATCGAGATCAGGTGCAGCCGGCCCCACATCCTGCCGGCCGTCATTGCGGCTGTGCTGGGACTGCTGTTTCTGGCCGGCTTCTTCATGACCAGGAAACGGAAGGTATGAGAAGGATTCGTGATCAGAATCCTTTTTCTTTTTTCCTGCAGCAGGTAAAATGTCAGGCATGAAACGTCTGCTTGTCATCTTTGCGGCTCTTGTCCTTGCTGCATGTACTGCTGAAAAACCGGCTGAGAAGCTGCCGGTTTCCTTTCATGCGGCTGTCGTATCAGACCTGCATTATACAAGGCGTGATACCGTCTCTGATGCGATTGTGCCGTTGATTACAATGGCGGATGAAGTGATGACGGCCCTGGTCAGGCAGGTCATCGCCATCCATCCCGATGTTCTGATCATCACCGGCGACAACACCAATGACGGGGATGATTCTGATGAAAAACGTCTTGCGGCGCATCTGAAACAGGTGAAGGAAGCCGGTATTGATGTTGTCATGACGACCGGCAACCACGACTTCAATTTCACCGATGCAAAGACCTATCAGGACAATTTCAGCGAAATCCTGGTCATGACGGAGAAGGATGATGATTCTCTCAGCTATGTCAGGTGTATCGGCGGCATGGTCATATTCGCCATGGATGACAGCCTCAACAGCCCGGTGTCCGCCGGGTATTACAGCGATCAGACCATTGCCTGGCTGAAGCGGATGCTGGAAAAGTACAGCGACCGTACGGTGCTGTTTGCCTGCCATCATCCGGTGCTGATGGATTACACCGCTTCCGAAAGCTCAGAAAAGGTGCTGCAGCTTTTGAAAAAGCATGATGTGCCGCTTATCTTCAGCGGTCATGTGCATTCTCAGACCATAAGCACAGATGACGGCATATATGAAATCACATCCGCAATGCCGCTGTCATCGCCGCGTCTGATCGGCGAGCTTACCGTAGAAAACGGGGTGTTTGACTACCATACGGTGGAGCTCGACCTGGAAGCCTATATGGAAAGGGAAGACTGGCTGAAGGCAAAACGCCTGGAAGAAGCCGGGCAGAAACGCAGCGAAGAAACATATCTTGCGATGCTGAAAGAGCGTGGATGCCGGGATCCGGAAGCCT
The DNA here is from genome assembly GCA_017536845.1 of Solobacterium sp. The sequence continues at coordinate 3,782 of JAFWCP010000028.1, forward strand.
GCCTGGAACTGTTTTACATGTTTCTGAGAAGCTACAGTGAGGGAAGTCTTGCCGATCATGTGAATGAAATTGTCACGAATCCGTATTATGGTGATATGATGGATGCGCTGTATCAGACGAACTATGGTCCGTGGATGGCCGGACTGCTTGCCCATCCGCCGCTGACCGCGTCTTACCTGCATATAGAAAAAGGAGATCAGAACTATGAGAGATGAAACATTGTGCCTGCATGCCGGCTATACGCCGAAGAATTCCGAACCGCGTGTGGTTCCCATCGTGCAGAGTACAACCTATGTGTATGACAGCACCGCCGATGTCGCGGCTGTCTTCGACGATCCGACAAAATCGCTGATTTATTCCCGCTTCGCCAACCCGACGGTTATGGCTGTAGAGGAAAAGATTGCGGCGCTGGAAGGCGGCGTCGGCGCCATGTGCACGACATCCGGCCAGGCGGCTTCGCTTCTGTCGGTGCTCAACATTGCCCAGGCCGGCGATTCCATCATTTCCACCGGTGAAATCTACGGCGGCACGGTCAACCTGTTTGCCATTACACTGCCCAAGCTCGGCATTGAGACGATCTTCATCGACAAACATATGACCGATGAGGAAATCGAAGCGAAGATCAAGCCCAACACAAAAGCCTTCTTCGGCGAGACCATCGCCAACCCGGCCCTTTCCGTGCTTGATATCTCACGGTTTGCCAATATTGCCCATAAGCATGGCATGCCGCTGATTGTCGACAATACCTTCGCAACCCCGGTCCTCTGCAAGCCGTTTGATTTCGGCGCCGACATCGTCGTCCATTCGACATCCAAATACATGGACGGCCATGCACTGCAGGTCGGCGGTGTCATCGTCGACTCCGGAAAATTCGACTGGACCAACGGAAAATTCCCGGGCCTTGTTGAACCGGATGAGTCATACCATGGCATCTCGTATACCGAAACCTACGGCAAGGCAGCCTATATCATCAAGGCCAGGATGCAGCTGATGCGTGATTTCGGCTGCTATCCGTCTGCCCATTCCGCTTTCCTGCTCAACCTTGGCCTGGAAACCCTGGCCGTCAGAATGAAGGCTTACTGTGAAAACGCGATCGTTGTCGCAAAGTGGCTGGAGAACAACGAGAAGGTCGAAAGCGTCAAGTATCCCGGCCTGGAAGGCAATGAGGATTATGAACTGGCAAAGAAATACCTGAAGGGCTGCAGCGGTGTCATTTCCTTCGTCATCAAGGGCGGCAAGGAAAATGCCATGAAGTTCATGGATTCGCTCGAACTGGCAAGCAATGAAGTCCATGTTGCTGACATCCGCACATGCGTCCTGCACCCGGCCAGCGAAACCCACAGACAGCTGACCGATGAGCAGCTCAAGGCGGCCGGCGTCGAGCCCGGCATGGTCCGCTTCTCGGTCGGTCTGGAGAATGTCGAAGACATCCTGGCAGATCTGGAAAAGGGCTTTGCGGCCATCGCCTGAAAACCATCTGAAAAAGGATCATGCGCAGAAGCGTGATTCTTTTTTTTCATGCTTCTCTTAAATTGAGAATTATTCTCATTTTCGTTGACGGGGATAAGAAGCTGTGCCAAAATAGTGCGTGTTCCCAAAGGAGGGATATGAATTCATGAAGAAACTCTTGACGGCATGTTTATGCCTTTTGATATGCTCCGCCTGCGCATCTGAGGCCCAAGGGGCTGATGACCATCTTACGGTTGTCACAACGGTGTGGAGCGCCTATGACTGGTGCATGACCCTGCAGGAAGGAACAGAAAATGAAACCGTCCTGCTGCTGGACAACGGCGGCGACATCCACAGCTTCCAGCCGTCCGTCGACGATATCCTGAAGATCCGCAGCGCCGATGTATTCATCTATGTCGGCGGTGAATCGGAGACATGGGTAGATGATGTACTGAAGCAGGTTGACCTGAACAGAACGAAGGTCATTGAACTTCTTGATGTCCTGGATACCAGGGCCCTGGAAGAAGAAAATCCCGAAGGCGCAGCAGCGGAAGAAGAGGAAGAAGAGAATTGGTATGACGAACATGTCTGGCTATCTTTGATCAATGCCTCATTGCTCACGCAGGAAATCGCCGATACGCTGGCTGAGGCAGATCCTGAACATGAACGTGTTTATCAGCAGAACTGCAGGGCATATCTGGAACAGCTGAACGGCCTGGAGCACCAGTATCAGACAATGGCGCAGAGCTGTTCAGACAGGGTGATCCTGTTTGCGGACAGGTTCCCGTTCCGTTATCTTGCCGAAGATTACGACATTAAGTGCTACGCTGCCTTTGCCGGCTGCTCGGCGGAAACCGAAGCATCTTTTGAAACGGTCACATTCCTGACCGACAGGCTGGATGACCTGGGGCTGGACTGTGTTCTTGTCCTTGAGGAAAGCGATGAAAAACTCGCAAAGACCATCATCAATGCATCAAAGGATCATAATCAGAAGATCCTGACCCTCCACAGCATGCAGAAACTGACATCCCGTGACAGAAATGATGAAGTCACATATCTGAATCTGATGAAGGAAAACCTTGAAGTTCTGAAGGAGGCCATGCATGGAGAATAATATCCAGATTGTCTGCAAGGATGTTTCCCTGGGATTTGGCAGCGAGGTCATCGTTTCCGGCCTGAACTTCCAGGTCGAAAAAGGGGATTATCTCTGCATCGTCGGGGAAAACGGCTCCGGCAAGTCGACATTGATGCGGACGCTGCTGAACCTGATCCCGCCGGTGGGCGGAACAATCACATTTGCGGATGACCTTGCCCGCAGTGAAATCGGCTATCTGCCCCAGCAGACAATGGCCCAGAAGGATTTTCCTGCTTCGGTCTATGAGATCGTCCTGTCCGGCTTTGAAGGCCGCCGCGGCTTTTCCTTCCTCTATACAAAAGAAGAAAGAAAAACAGCACGGGCCAATATGAAGCAGATGGGCATCCTGGATCTGAGAAAAAAGTGTTTCCGTGACCTTTCCGGAGGCCAGCAGCAGCGGGTGCTTCTGGCCAGGGCATTATGTGCGACCAGGAAGGTGCTCCTGCTCGATGAGCCGGTGGCCGGCCTTGACCCGGCCGTTACGGAAGCCATGTATGAAACGATTGATGCCCTGAACAAAGAGGGGATTACGATCATCATGATCACCCATGACCTGCATGAGGCTCTGCCTTATGCAAAGCATATCCTTCACATCGGCGAAAAGCTGTATTTCGGCAGCGCCGAAGCGTATCTGACAAAAGGGAGGCTGAACTGATGAGTACATTGCTGTATTATCTTTCTTATCCTTTTGTGCGCAATGCCCTGATTGTCGGCGTGCTGATTGCCATGTGCGCCTCATTGCTGGGGGTTGTACTGGTGCTGAAGCGCTTCTCCTTCATCGGTGACGGCCTGTCCCATGTGGCCTTTGGGGCCATGGCGGCAGTTACGGTCGTACGGCTGACCAACAAGATGATCCTGGTTCTGCCGGTTACGATCCTGGCCGCCGTACTGTTATTGAAAAACGGGGAAAAGGCGAAGGTGAAAGGTGATGCGGCCATTGCTCTGATTTCGACGGCGGCACTGGCCTTCGGCTACCTGCTGATGAACCTGTTTCCCTCTTCCGGAAACATCTCGACCGATGTCTGTTCGACCCTGTTCGGAGCGACATCCATCCTGACGCTGAATACGAAGGAAGTGCTGCTTTCGATCTTTCTGGCGGCCGTTGTCGTATTGATCTTTTTCCTGTTTTATCATAAGATTTTCGCGGTCACATTCGACGAGAGTTTTGCCCGGGCGACGGGTCTGAATACCGATGCATATAATCTGCTGATCGCGGTTGTGATTGCCGTTATCATCGTATTGTCGATGAACCTGGTGGGATCCCTGCTGATTTCCGCCCTTGTCATTTTCCCGGCTTCCAGCGCCATGCGCCTGTACGGCAGCTATAAGGCGGTCACATTGTGTTCGCTTGTGCTTTCCGTCAGCTGTGCGGTGGCCGGCATGTTAATATCCATTCTGGCTTCCACGCCGGTCGGCTCGACCATCGTGGCGGTGGAAACCGTTGTTTTTCTGGTCTGTCTGGTGATCGGCAGAACACGAGGTAACTGATGAAAAAAGCAATTGCAGTGCTTTTATGCCTGCTGATGGCCGGCTGTGCCCCGCGCTCAATGGCAGCCTATAAGGAAATTGATAAGAAGCAGGGAACTGCCGGTGAAGCCGTGCCTTCGGCTGCTCCTTCTGCAGCCCCGGCCGAGGTTTCTCAGGAAGCAGTTCCGGAAGAACCGGCGGAACAGACAGGCAGTGAAGAAACGCCGGATGTCGACATCACCGGCTTAAACGCAACCATGACTTATTCCATGGTTCTGCACATCATGCAGAATCCGGATGAATACCTGGGCAAGACCATGAAGATCTGCGGCATCTACAATGCCATACCGATGGAAGAAGGGACAGTCTATGTCTGCATCATTCCTGATGCCACGGCCTGCTGCGTGCAGGGGTTCGAATTCCGCCTTGAAGAAAGGGATGAAATCAACCTGCCGGAAGACGGCAGCGAAGTCACAATCTTCGGTACCTTTGATACCTATACCGAAGATATGTATCTCTACTGCGTATTGGAAAGGGCACATGTCGTATTATGAAACTGATGATTGCTTCCGATATCCATGGTTCGGCCTACTGGTGCGCTAAGATGATCGAGCAGGCTGAAAAGGAAAATCCGGACAAGATCCTGCTGCTCGGGGATATCCTGTACCACGGCCCCCGCAACGACCTGCCGGACGGCTATGACCCCAAGGCGGTGATCTACATGCTCAACCGGTATAAGAACTACATTATTTCCATCCGCGGAAACTGTGATACCGAGGTCGACCAGATGGTCCTGGAATTCCCGATCATGGCCGATTACGCGATGCTGATGTGGGGGACAAGGGTGATCTATGCCACCCATGGCCATATCTACAACCTGCAGCACCAGCTGCCCCTGGCGAAAGGGGACATCATGCTGCAGGGGCACACGCACATTCCGGCCTGGCAGCCGTACGGCGATGACAACCTCTGCCTCAATCCCGGCTCGGTCGCGATCCCCAAGGACGGTTCGCCCCACAGCTATATGATCCTGCGCGATTCCCTTGTCTTCTTCAAGGACATGGAAGGGCAGATCTACCACTCCCTGCAGATCTGAAAAGATAACGACGGTTGCAAGCCGTCTTTTTTTTGAGTTCTCATTGTCTGACAACTCAACGTACGATAAAATATAGAAAACTGAAAAGGGGTAAACATAATGAAAGTTGTACTTCAGAATCTGACCAAGAAATTTCCTAACAGAGATAAGGGACATGGACCCGACGTGGTTGCAGTGGATGATTTTACTTTTGAAATCCCGGACGGCCAGCTGATCGGCCTGCTGGGACCTTCAGGCTGCGGCAAATCCACGACGCTGAACCTGATCAGCGGCCTGGAGAAGCCAACCAGCGGCAAGATCTTCTTCGGTGAAGATGACGTGACCAACCTGCCGCCGGAAAACAGGGGCGTCGGCCTGGTCTTCCAGAACTATGCCCTCTATCCGCACCTGACGGTTCTGCAGAATATCATGTTTCCGCTGCAGAACTTCAAGGGCAAGGACAGGCTGTCCAAGGAAGTCATGGTTAAAAAGGCCGAGGAAGCGGCAGAACTCGTGCAGATCAGCCATCTGCTCAAGCGCAAGCCTTCCCAGCTCTCCGGCGGCCAGCAGCAGCGTGTCGCGATTGCCAGAGCCCTTGTCAAGATGCCAAGGATCCTGCTGCTCGATGAGCCGTTAAGCAACCTGGATGCCAGACTGCGTATCCAGACCCGTGAAGAAATCCGCCGTATCCAGCGGGAAACCGGCATCACAACGGTATTTGTCACCCATGACCAGGAAGAGGCAATGTCCATTTCCGATTCCATCGTCGTCATGAAGGCCGGTGTTGTCCAGCAGATCGGCAATCCGCAGTATGTCTATGACCATCCGGCCAACCTGTTTGTTGCCAAGTTCCTCGGCACACCGCCGATCAACGTCTTCAAAGGAAACATCAAGGACAATATGCTCTGTATCGGCGAGGAAGCGGTGCTGCCGGTAAAGGACATCAAAGACGGCCCGGTCCATGTCGGCATCCGGCCGGAAGGCTTTATCCCTGATGAAAAAGGACCGTTCACGCTGAACCTGTCTGTTGTCGAAGTCATGGGTCGCGATACCAGCGTTGTCTGCACACATCCGGAAAGCTCCAACGTGACAATCCGGGCCATCATTCCGTCCGAGACCCGCATCGACCGCAATGCAAAGACAATCCGCTTCTCATTGAAGCCGTACAAGGTGCTGCTGTTTGACTACGAGAGCGAAATGTCCCTGCACGCGGAGGGAGAACCGGCATGACAAACCGCAAAGCCTGGCTGTACCTGCTGCCGGCGCTGGCCTTCCTTGCGGTGTTCATGATCTATCCGCTCTTTGACGTCTTTGTCTATTCGTTTGAAGAAGGGTATAACTCCGCATCGCAGACCTACTTCGGGCATGGCCTGTACAATTATTCCTACGTCCTTCATGATCCGTATTTCATCCAGGCCCTGAAGAATACGTTCCTGCTGGTCATCATCACAGTTCCGCTTTCCACCGACATTGCACTGCTGATCTCGCTGGGGCTTAATTCCATCAAGCCGCTCAAGGACCTGTTCCAGACGGTTTATTTCCTGCCGTATGTGACAAACACCCTGGCGGTGGGTCTTGTCTTTATGATCCTGTTCAAGAAGACCGCCTACAGCGATGGTCTGATCAACCTGATGATCACCGCTTTCGGCGGCAAATCCGTCGACTTTATCGACGGCCCTTACTGGGCGAAGATGTTTGTCTTCTGCCTGTATACGATCTGGGTCGTCATGCCGTTCAAGATCCTGATCCTGACCAGTGCCCTGGCTTCGGTCAACCAGGACTACTACAACGCGGCCAAGATTGACGGCACATCCTCGTTCCGCATCTTCACGCGGATCACCCTGCCGATGATTTCGCCGATGCTGTTCTACCTCATCATCACCGGCTTTATCGGCGCCTTCAAAGCCTATTCCGACGCCGTTGCGCTGTTTGGCACCGACCTCAACGCGGCCGGCATGAATACGATTGTAGGCTATATCTATGACATGCTTTACGGAAACGGCGGCGGCTATCCGTCCTATGCTTCGGCAGCGGCAATCATCCTGTTTGCGATCGTCCTGACGATCACCTGCATCAACCTGTCGATTTCCCGCCGGACTGTCCATCATTAAGGAGGAAGGAATCATGAATGACTATGAAATGATTGAAAAGAAGGCCGAACGGAACCGTAAGATCCGCAAGGGCATTACCTACTTCTTCCTTGCCGTATGGGCGATCATCGTCCTGTTCCCGTTCTACTGGATGCTGCTGACATCAATCAAGAGCTACAGCTCCTACAACGGTGAATACATTCCGAAATTCTATGCGACAAACCCGACCCTGGAGAATTATAAATACGCCTTTACCGAGGTGCCGCTGGCGCGGTATTTCGGCAATACGCTGATCTTCACGCTTGTTACCACTGCCTGCATGGTCATCGTGGTCGTACTGGCCGCGTATGCCTTTGCAAGGCTGGAGTTCAAAGGCAAGAACGCCCTGTTTGCGGGCTTTCTGGCGTTGATGATGATCCCGAACGAACTGGTCATCATCACCAACTTTGTAACCATTACAAACCTTGACCTGCGCAATACCTTCACCGGCCTGATCCTGCCTTCGATTACCTCGGTATTCTACATCTACCTGCTGAAGGAGAACTTTGAATCGGTGCCGAATGAGCTTTACAAGGCGGCCAAGGTGGACGGGACGTCTGATCTGAAATACCTGTTCAAGGTCATGATCCCGATCTGCTCGCCGACCATTGTCACGATTACAATCCTCAAGGTCATCGAGTGCTGGAACTCCTACGTATGGCCGCGTCTGATCACCGATGACCAGGCTTACTACCTTGTTTCCAACGGTATCCAGGCCATCCGGGAAAGCGGCTTCGGCCGGGAGAACATTCCTGCCATGATGGCAGCGGTTGTCGTCATCTCAATCCCGCTGATCATCCTCTTCCTGATTTTCCACAAGAAGATCATGGCCGGTGTTTCCCGAGGAGGTGTCAAAGGATGAAAAAGCTTCTCTGTCTGCTGCTCGGCGTGATCTGCCTGAGCGGCTGCCATGGTTCTGCCGGGCTGAAGGAATTTGCCGTGCCGGAAGCCTTTGATGCATCCCGTGACTATGAGATCACCTTCTGGGCCAAGAACGATA
>JAFWCP010000248.1 GCA_017536845.1 Solobacterium sp.
AGCCAGCTGGAGGTGCTTGCCAAAGCAGATGTATTCATCACCCACTGCGGCATGAATTCCGCCGCAGAAGGGCTCTGGATGGGCGTTCCGGAGATCCTGTTCCCCTTAAGCGGTGAACAGCGTGCGGTCGCCGCCGCGGTGGAAAGATCCGGAGCCGGTCTGCGCATCGATGAAAAGCACCCTTCCCCTGCTCAGATCAAGGACGCCGTCTTCCGGCTGCTGCAGGAAGAAAAATGGCAAATCAATGCCCGGCGCATGCGGGACGAGTTCCGTTCCTGCCCGGGGCCTTCCGGGGCTGCTGACTTCATCGAGCGTGTATATCAGAGAAATCATTGAATCAACCCGAAAACGCTGCAGCCATGTTCTGTAAGGAAAACGGCAGGCAGCGCTTTTTTAGTGATTTTCCAGGGTGTTCAATCTCTATGATGCATGCAAACATGATCCGGCCTGATGATTTCAGGATCCGTTCCGTGAATGTTCGAAAACCTGCTGTTTCCATCCACGGCATTGAGACAGTATTAAGGCCGGTTCTTTCTTGATACGGCAAACAGTCGTGTGGTATGATACCGACTGGCCATTCGGTCAGCAGCGGTAAGGTATATAGTGATTGTTCCTGCCTGCCGAAGCAGTCTGGATGATGAAAGGAGTTTCCTGTTATGAAAAAGATATTCAACTCTGCTGAAAAGCTGTTAACCCGTTTTGTATGCTATGCCATCGTCGGCTGGCTGTACGAAGAATTCCTCTGGATTGTTGACGAGCATCTGGTGGTCAACCGCGGCTTCTGTCTGGGCCCGTGGCTGCCGATCTATGGCTTCGGCGGCCTGATCATCGGCGGCACAATGGCGGAATTCGCGAAAAGGCGTTTCCCGGAACGTTTCAACATCAAGCCGCTGCTGGTATTCCTGATCGTTTCCGCTGCCGCGGCGGCCATTGAACTTGTCTCTACCTATATCATGGATTTCGCCGGCCTGGATTTCCATACCCTGTGGGCTTACGATGAATACGCCATCAATTTCCAGGAGCGCATCGCCCTTCTGCCGGCCCTTCAGTTCGGCATGTTAGGCATCGTTATCATCTACCTGTCATATGACAGGATCGACAGCTTTGTGAAATCAGATGAAAAGCGGATTGTATATATGCGTTATGCGCTGTGCGTCATCTTCCTGATTGACCTGATCGTCCATATGTTCATCGGCAGCAATTATACCGGTATTCCGTTCATGGCACTGTAAAAGGATCATCTTCAGGTATCAGAATCCGTCATGTATTTCAAACGGGACAGAATCTGTCCCGTTTTCATGTTCTTGCCTCAGCCATTGATGATGCGGCAGTACAGCATCAGGGATGACCATCATGATCATCACAGAGGCATACATCCCTGACTGCAGAAAAAGCGGTGACAGCACCGGGAAAATCACGGCATAGAAAAATGAGGCAACGGATAAGCCTCACAGCCCCGCACTGAGCTTCCTTTCGCGCCCGGCTGCACTCTTTGGCGCTGCAGGTCTTTCACCCGCATAGGATATGTTTCCGTTTCCCGGCTTTTGAATAGTTCTTCACCTACGATACCTGCTTCAATTTGCACCAACATTCTGGTATATCGAGTGCGACTGCCTGCCGCACGAAAAAGGAACGCGGGTGCGTTCCTTTACACGTATTCTCAGCAGATTGCTTACAGTCTGACAACCCAGTTGAACGGGTCTTCTGCCTTGCCCCACTGGATCGCTGTCAGCGTATCATAAAGATGCTGGGTCAGCGGGCCGATTTCGCCGTTGTTGACGACATAGACCTGATCCTTGTACATCAGTTCACCGATCGGGGAAACAACCGCAGCGGTGCCGCAGCCGAAAGCTTCCTCGAGGGTGCCGTCCGCCATGGACTGGGCAAGTTCATCCAGGGACAGAAGTCTCTCTTCGACCTTGTATCCTTCATGCTTGAGCAGCTCGACGATGGACTTTCTGGTGATGCCGGGCAGGATGGAGCCGGTCAGCTTCGGGGTAACGACAGTGCCGTTGATCTTGAACATGACGTTCATCGCACCGACTTCCTCGATGTACTTTCTTTCAACGCCATCAAGCCACAGGACCTGGGAATAGCCCTTCTTTTCCGCTCTGTCGCCGGCTCTGTTGGATGCAGCATAGTTGCCGCCGCACTTGGCTTCGCCGGTGCCGCCGCGGACAGCTCTGACGTCCTGGTCTTCGATCATGATCTTGACCGGGTTCAGGCCTTCTTTATAGTAAGAGCCGACCGGGGACAGGATGATGACAAAGGTTGCGTGGTTGACCGCATGAACACCCAGGCTCTCGTCATTGCCGAATAAGAACGGACGGATGTACAGGGAGGTGTTGGGTTCACTGGGCACCCAGTCCTGGTCAAGGGTGACCAGCGTCTTCAGTGCTTCCATGAAATCCTCTTCCGGGAATTCCGGCAGACACAGTCTGTCGCAGGACCGGTTCAGACGACGGGCGTTTTCCAGCGGGCGGAAGAACTGAATGCCGCCGTCCGGTCTTCTGTAGGCCTTCATGCCTTCGAAGATTTCCGTGCCGTAATGCAGGGTTGTGCTGGCCGGGGAAAGGGAAAGGTTCCCGTAAGGGACGATGCGATGGTCATGCCATCCTTCCTCTTTCGAATAGTCAGCGAGGAACATGTGGTCTGTGAAATACTTGCCGAAGCCAAGCTTATCGCTTGCCGGCTTTTCCTTTAATACTTCAGCCTTTGTGATCTTGATTTCCATTTCTGCTCTCCTTACTCTGTATAGTTTTTGCCGATCTCCATCATCTTACGGTTGAGATCCTTCATATCCGCATGTCTTGCGGAAATGCACTTGTCAAGGGCCTTGCCGACATTCTCTTCGCTGTATTCATCAAGAACATTCAGCAGCTTGCCCATCAGAATCATGTTGGCAAGGGTCTCAGCTCCGTTTTCGGAGGCCAGACGGGTTGCCGGCACATAATATACATCGACATCGTCACGGACGACCTTGCGCTCGATCAGGGAGCTGTCAACCAGGATGATGCCGCCCTTGCGGACTGCGTTTTCATACTTGTCCAGGGACGGCAGGTTCATCGCGACCAGCACATCCGGGTTCAGCACGATCGGCGCCCCGACCGGCTCATCGCTGATGATGACCGAACAGTTGGCGGTGCCGCCGCGCATTTCCGGACCGTAGGAAGGAAGCCAGCTGACATTCTTGTCTTCGATCAGGCCCTTATAGGCAAGCACCTTGCCGGAGAAAAGCAGACCCTGGCCGCCGAAACCGGCGAATAAGAATTCCTTTGTCATTTACTTTTCCTCCTTGCCGCCGAGAATGCCGGCGCTTCTGTCCTTGTAAACGCCTAACGGGTAGTACGGGATCATCTTTTCATCGATCCATTCCAGCGCCTTCTTCGGCGTCATGCCCCAGTTGGTCGGGCAGGAGCTGATGACCTCGACAAGCGAGAACCCCTTGCCGTCGATCTGGTTCTGGAACGCCTTCTTGATGGCCTTCTTCGCCTTGCGGATATTGGGAACGGAATTGACGGTGACACGCTCCAGATACTCCGGGCCTTCCAGCTCGCTGAGCATCTCGCAGATCTTGACGGGATAGCCACACTGCTTGACATCTCTGCCGTACGGAGAGGTCTGGGTGATCTGGCCGGGCAGTGAAGTCGGCGCCATCTGGCCGCCGGTCATGCCGTAAATCGCGTTGTTGATGAAAATGATGGTGATATTCTCGTTGCGGGCCGCCGCATGGACGGTTTCCGCGGTGCCGATGGAAGCCAGGTCGCCGTCGCCCTGATACGTAAAGACGATCAGGTTGTCGGGATCGCTTCTCTTGACGCCTGTCGCAACGGCCGGAGCACGGCCGTGAGCGGCTTCAATCATATCGCAGTTGAAATAGTCATACGCCATAACGGAGCAGCCGACCGGCGCGATGCCGACGGTCTTGCCCTCGATGCCGAGCTCATCAATGACTTCTGCAACCAGCCTGTGCACGATACCGTGCGTGCAGCCCGGGCAGTAATGGAACGGCACATCGATCAGAGCGTGGGGTCTGTCAAATACGATCATCTCAGTTGCCTCCTTTCGCATTGGCTTCCACAATGGCCTGGTA
>JAFWCP010000249.1 GCA_017536845.1 Solobacterium sp.
GGCAAACGCTTCCAGTTCTTTCTGCTTCCGGTACATGCCGGCATAGATCCCGTTTTCCGCCAGAAGTTCTTCATGCGTTCCTTCTTCTCTGATTTCTCCATCCTCTAAAACAAGGATGCGGTCGGCATCAATGACATTCTTCAGCCGGTGGCTGATCACGATGACGGCATGGTCCTGCGCAAGATCCTTTGCGGCAGCCATGATCTGCGCTTCACTTTCGCCGTCGATGCTGGAAGTGGCTTCGTCCAGCACCAGCACCGGCGTATCCTGCAGCAACAGCCTGGCCAGAGCCAGCCGCTGCCGCTGGCCGCCGGAGAGATTTGACGCATTTTCGCTCAGAATCGTCGCAAGGCCGTTCCGGCTGTCGAGGAATTCCTTCAGACTGACCCTGGTCAGTGCCTGTTCCATTTCCTCTTCTGTATACTCGCCCATGTTTTCAGCAACCGTGCCGGCAAAGAAGAACGGGTGGGAACCGATCATGCCGGCCATCTGCCGCAAAGCAGCGGCGGTGAATTCAGAAGCTTCGGCATCATCAAACAGGATCTTTCCGGTATAGCCTTTCTTCCTGCCGCTTAAAAGTGCCGCAAGCGTCGACTTGCCGGCCCCGCTTTCCCCGACAATGGCCAGAAAGCCATGGTTTTTCATCGTAAAGGAGATGTTTTTCAGCACCTCCCGTTCCCCATAGGAAAGGCTGACATTTTCAAAAGCCAGCGCAGGGTGGCCGATCATTTCCCGCTCGCCCTGTGTTTCCGGTTCACGGTCCAGCAGGGCAAAGATCCTGTCGGAAGCGGCAATGCCGTTCATGGCGACATGGAAAAACGAGCCCAGCTTCCGCATCGGCAGGAAGAAATCCGCCGCCAGAAGGATGACAAGCAGACAGCCGGAAACCGAAGTCTTCCCCGCCCCCAGGTCATAAATGGCGACAATCATGCCCGCTGCCGCGCCGGCATAGGCAACAAAGTCCATGACCGAAATGGAATTGAGCTGCATGATCAGCACCCGCATGGTGATTTTACGGAACTTCTCCGCCTGCTCGTTCATGACCTTGTTCTGCGCTTCATCGGCCTGGTACACTTTCAGCATCGTCAGGGCCTGCAGGTTTTCCAGGAAGGTATCACCCATTTTGGTATACTGGCCCCAGTATTTTGATAACAGCTTCTTCGCCCATTTCTGCACCATGATAATGGCCAAAGGGATTAACGGCACACATACCAGCAGGACAAGCCCGGCCCGCCAGTCCACCGGCAGCAGCACCGCAAACAGGGTTAACGGGGCAATCAGCGCATAGAAAAACTGCGGCAGGTAGGAGCTGAAGTATACCTCCAGCTGGTCGACGCCTTCGCCGCTGACCTGGACGATCTCCGCCGTATTCAGGCTGTCGGCCGCATTGCCGAGTTCCATCAGCTTGTCATAGATCTTTTCCCTCAGCACCATCCTGACCCTGCGCGAGGCCAGGAACTTGATTTCCGTATCGAGGTTTGTCAGGATGTAACGCAAGGCCATGGCGGAAATGCCGACCAGGCTGACCGCGATGATGAAATAGGTATAGCCGGTGCCGGTAAAGACCGCCGAAAACAGCACGGATATGGCATACATCAGGACAATATTGGCCGCCAGCATCGCCCATTGCAGTAAGACATCAAGGAAGACGCAGCGTCCGCTTCCCTGAACCAGTGACATCAGTCGTTTATCAATCATAGGATTCTCCAATCCGGATCATTATACTACGTTTCAAATCAGTGATGACTAACCGGAAAGAAAAACTTACGGCAGCCTTAAGCTGCCGTAAGTGATTGTTTCAGATCAGAACAGGCCCTGTGCCATCATGGCTTCCGCAACCTTGAGGAAGCCGGCAATGTTGCCGCCCTTGACAAGGTCATAGCCCAGACCGTATTCTTCCGCCGCCTTGGCAGAGTTGTCATGGATCGCCTTCATGATATCCTTCAGCTTGGCATCCACTTCAGCCTCAGACCAGCCGTAACGCATGGAGTTCTGGCTCATTTCGAGGGCGGATACAGAGACACCGCCGGCGTTGACTGCCTTGGCCGGTCCGACGATGACGCCGTTGGCCTGCAGGTATTCAACCGCCTCGTTGGTAGCGGGCATGTTCGCGCCTTCGAAGTAGTACTTCGCACCGTTGGCGACGATCTACTTTGCTTCATCCAGAGTGACTTCGTTCTGGGTAGCAGCCGGAATGTAGACATCCGCCTTGACGCCCCAGGGCTTTTCACCCTCATGGAATTCACAGCC
>JAFWCP010000250.1 GCA_017536845.1 Solobacterium sp.
CAGCACAGCCGGTGATGAAAGCCTTGAACTGCGCTGGGTCAGGATTGAAGACCTTGCCAATTACCGCCTGACAGTGACCGATGAGGAGATCATCAAACGCTGGCTGGACGGACAGGAAGCCGAATAATCACAAAGGGTGAGACTGAAATCAGTCCCACCCTTTTCCTTTGGTCTTACAGCGCCTTCAGCCGTTTCAGCATGACTTCGGCAGCCTTGTTTTCAAGCGTATCATCCAGATCCGCCAGCGTCACCTCGCCATAGCGCTTCTTCAGCGCCCGCAGCAGGATGTGGTCGGCGATCTTCGGATTCTTCGGCAGCAGCGGCCCGTGCATGTAGGTTGCCAGGACCTGGCTGTTCATAAAGCCTTCGGTGCCGTCATTGTACGTATTGCCATGGCCGGAAAGCACCCTAGCAAACGGCGTCGCGACATTTTTCGTCTGGCCGCCATGGTTTTCAAACCCGACCGCCTTGAAAGTCTCACCGTCCATCGTTGTCTCAACGGCAATGTTGCCGATGCAGCGATGGTCACGGTCAGAGCTTTCCGTATAGTAATCAAAGAAGCCAAGCCCTTCGACGATGACGCCGTCCTGGTCCTTGTAGTACTTGCCGAACAGCTGGTAGCCCCCGCAGATCAGCAGGAAAGCCGTCTTTTCCGCCATCGCTTCCGCAATGCTTTCTTTCCGGCCCAGCAGGTCGGCAAAGATCAGGTTCTGTTCCCGGTCGGCGCCGCCGCCCATGAAGAACAGGTCATAGTCGGAAATAGTGACTTCCTGGCCGATGGCGCAGGTATCCACAACACATTCGATCCCGCGCTTTTCACAGCGGTAGCGGAGCACTTCGATGTTGCCCTTATCACCATAGAGGTCCATCAGGTCATGGTACATCCAGAGAATCTTCACATTCATTTTTTTGCCTCCCGGCGCAGGATTGCCCTGGTCGCGTGCAGTGCCGTATAGGTGCAGATGACATGGGACTTCAGATGCTGGAGGTTGAGCCAGTGAATGGCTTCCGTGCTGTCTTCAATCACCTTGATCCTGTCTTCCAGGCCTTCATATTTCAGCCGCAGGGCCATATCATACGCCCGTAAGCCCGAACGTCGATCGTCCTGATCTGCGGCACCCTCAGCCTTTCGAAATGGGCGTCCCAGATCCAGGAAACATCATGCCCGTCCTGGTCATTGTCATTTAAGAAAATGCAGACATTCATGTCGCCCTGCTGGGCGGTGATGTACTTCATGACCTCGTTGGCCCCGGTCGGGTTTTTAACGAGGTTGATGACGCACGGTTCCGACAGGTCAAAGGTCTCGTTCCTGCCCTCTTTCAGCACGAAGTGGGCAAATACCCGCCCGGCTGCCTTGGGGTCAAGGCCAAGCGTCTTCATGACCGCCAGCACCGCGGCACAGTTATAGACGGCATAGATCGTATTGACAAACGAGGTATAGGTCCTTCCCCCGGAAGTGAAGGTGCCGGCTTCATAGCTGACATCATCCACCAGGATATACGGTTCAATCTTCCCGAAGCCGTCCTTTTCGCAATGGAAACGGCCGATATGGGAATACTGGTAGTAATCATAGACAAGCGGATAGCCGCAGCGCGGGCAGAACTTGCCTTCAGAAGCCTCATCCGTCGTTTTGACGGAAACGGGGTTTTCACCGACCGAGAAATAACGGATGTTCGCTTTTTTTGCCGTATCGGCAATCCTGACCACGTTGGGATCATCGCCGTTCAGGATCAGCTCACCTGCAAAATCAGCGGTGACTTCCTGGATCTTGCGGATGATGGTCTCCATTTCCCCGGCCCTGTCCAGCTGGTCGCGGAAGAAGTTGTTGACGACAAGGTGGGTCGGATGCAGGTTGGCAAACTGGCGGTAGACAGTCAGTTCATCCACTTCAATGACGGCCGCGTCTGCCTGCACGTTGAAATGGGCGTCGGAATTGCTGGCAAGCAGGGTTGCGATGCCGACGTTCAGGTTGTCGCCGCGGCGGTTGTTGATGACCTTCAGGCCGGCTTCACGCAGTGATTCGGCGATCAGGTTCTGGGTTGTCGTCTTGCC
>JAFWCP010000251.1 GCA_017536845.1 Solobacterium sp.
AGGCCATGCTTGCCGCCATGGAAATCGATGGCGTCGAAGTGCTTGGGTATCTGGGCTGGGGGCTGATCGACATCCTTTCCTCGCAGGGGGACATGAACAAGCGCTATGGCGTGGTCTATGTCAACCGGGACAACCATGACCTCAAGGATATGAAACGGGTGAAGAAAAAGAGCTTTGCCTGGCTTCAGAAGGCAATCGCTTCCAACGGGAAGGATCTTGATTAACACTGATCAGGAACAGTTTCTTGTATGCTGTTCCTTTTTTCTGCTATCATCATGACAGGGAGGTACACATCATGCCCGCCATTGCAGATAAACAGATTGATCCCTTTTTAAGGCCATTGGGCATCCTGCTGCGCAGGAGTGCTGCCATGGATGAAGAAACGCTGATGAAACTGAACCGGGCCCAGGCAAAACTGATGAAAGGCAGATGGGCATCTTTGCGCACGGTCATGCACGAACATTACGTCCGGCGGCCGGACGGCTCCTGGCTGCGCTTATGCGTGGTGCGTAAGAAAGGAAGCCGGAAGACGGACTGTACGGGCCTGTTATGGATCCATGGCGGCGGCTATGCCATCGGATTGCCGGAGCAGGATGTTTCCTTTGCCGACCTGTTCTGCGGGGACGGCTCCTGTGTGGCGGTATTGCCGGATTATACGCTTTCTCCTGACGCGCCTTATCCGGCAGCGCTGGATGACTGCAGCCTGGCCCTGGACTGGATGTACCGGTGTCATGCGGCATTGGGCATCCGGAAAGACCAGCTGTTTGTCGGCGGCGACAGCGCCGGCGGCGGCTTATGCCTGGCGGAGTGCCTGTACCAGAGGAACATCGGCCATATTCCGATTGCCTTTGCGATGCCGTTATATCCGATGATCGATGACCGGCCTACCGAAACGAATGCGGACAATGACGCCCCCGTCTGGGATTCCAATAAGAACAATGCCGCCTGGGCCATGTATCTCAAAGGGCTCAAAGACATTCCGGTCTATGCCGTCCCGGCCAGAGAAACGGATTACAGGGGCCTGCCGCCGATGATGACCTATGTCGGCGACATCGAACCGTTCTATGCCGAAACCCTTACGCTTGCTGGAAACCTGGAAAAGGCGGGGATTGCCGTCGAGCACCGGGTCTTTGCCGGCTGCTTCCATGGCTTTGACATCGTCGGCGGCTATGCGCCCAAAGCGATTCAGGCAAGGCGTTTCCTGAAGCAGTGCTTCCGCCATGCCCAGAAGGCGTATTTCAAAGACAGGGGATGATATGAGCGAAGATAAGAAAGAACTGCATATGCAGCAGGCGGGAGAATTCCGCAGCCATCTGACAGAACGGCAGGAGAAGATCCGCAATCCGGAAATCAGGGAAAAGCTTGATACGGTCATCCGGAAGCTGGGCGACCTGCGTGACCTGCAGTACTGGTTTGACAGCGGTGAAAAAGAGCTGGACCGGCTGTATGAAAGGTACATGCCGTACCTGGTGACGATTCTTGACAGCTATATAAAGCTGGAAAACAGCTGGAACCATGAAGAACTTGACAAGGTCAAGGCAAAGCTTGCCGGCTCCCTGCAGCAGTTTGCCGACATGTTAGGCGAGATCATGACGATCCTGCCCCAGGATGAGATTGATGAAGCGGCCGCCCAGGCGAAGGCGAAGAAGCAGAAGGAAGAGCTTGACCGGAAATACCGGAAGTTCTATGAGGAAACAAACTGAAAAATCCGGCGAACCGGATTTTTTAAATATCAGAAGGGAAGGAAGGCGGCCAGGATGGCAATCACCACCCCCGGCAGCATGTTTGCCACCCGTACTCTCTTTCCGAAAACCAGGTTGATGCCGACGCAGAAGATCAGGATCGAACCGACCAGGGACAGGTTGGCTATCGCGGCCTCGGTCAGAAACGGGGCAATCAGGCCGGCCAGCAGGGTGATCGAACCTTCAAACAGCAGGATGGGGATGGCCGAAAAGGCACAGCCCTTGCCCAGGGAGGAGGTCATGACGGTAATGATGATATAGTCCAGCACCGACTTGACGGCCAGGGTGGAATAATCCCCGCTCACCCCGTCCTGGATGGCGCCGACGATGGCCATGGCGCCAATGCATACGGTCAAAGAGGCTGTGACAAAGGCGCCGACAAAGCGGAGGTCGGAACTGTTGCCGGTTTTCGCCTTGAGCCATTCGCCGAAATGCTCAAAGCCTTTTTCAATGCCGATGATTTCACCGATCAGGGTGCCGATGGTCAGGCACAGAACGACGAACATGGCCCGGCCGGAAACAAGGGCATTGCCGTCAACGGCAACCATGCCCTGCATGGCGCCGGCAATGGCAATGAACATGACGCTGACGCCGCAGGCGGTAATCAGGGAATCATGCTGCTTCTCCTTCAGGAATGAACCTGCAAAATGGCCGGTCAGGCCGCCGGCGATGACGGCGGCAGTATTGATCAGGGTGCCGAGCATATCACTCAAACAGGATGCCTTTCATGCACAGGTAAGGTTTCTGATGGTCGTAGTCATAGCTGTGGAAGGCATCGCCCCGGCAGAAGCGGGCGTGGGCACAGCCCCGGCACATTTCCGTATGCTCGCTCAGCGGCCTGCGGAAGCGTTCGAAGCGGTTTTCCCAGACGTCCTTCAGACGGTCCTGACGGATGTTCCCCTGGATCGTTTCCGGCCGGCGTTCAATATCGAGACAGGCGCCGATGTCGCCGTTGGCCATGATTGAGGCGGTATAGACGCCGGCATTGCACTGCCAGTACCAGTCCCTGACCTCAGCTTCATAGGCCAGGCCAAGATAGTGGCTGCAGCCGTATTCCACCGGCCAGCCGGCGGCCCGTTTTTCTTTGATGAAGGCAAACAGCCTGAGATAATCCTCGCGGGTAAGCATCCTTTCGGGCCAGTTCAGGGCCAGGCCGATCGGTTCCAGGTGGATGACGCGCCAGGAATCGATGTCCAGCTGCTGCATGATGGCAGCCAGGGCGTCAAGCTCATTGATATTTTCATGATTGACGACGGTTGTGACCTGGACATTGGCAAAGGCATGGGTGCTGATCAGATGCTGAAGGCCGGCCATGGCTTTGCGATAGCCCCCGGGCAGGCCGCGCAGGCGGTCGTGGGTTGGCTCTAAGCCGTCGATGGAAACGGAGACCGTCTTCATGCCGGCTTCGGCCAGCCTGGCGGCGGTTTCGGCGGTGACCAGGGTGGCGTTGGTCGTCATGCCCCAGGTATAGCCAAGGGTATGAGCATAGCCCAGGATTTCAAAGAAGTCGCTTCTTAACAGCGGTTCGCCGCCGGTGATGCATAACTGCAGGCGGGAAATGTCGAAGTCTTCCTTCACCTGGTCCAGGATGCGGAAGTATTCTTCCTTCGCCATTTCCGGGGAGGTGACAACGGAGCACTTCGAGCCGCAGTGGAAGCAGCTTTCGTTGCAGCGCAGGGTCAGCTCGAAAAACAGCTGGCGCAGCTGCGGCTTTTCATACAGGGTATCCACATAGGCGGCCAGCTGTTCCAGATGGCCGGTTTTGATGTCTTCGATACGTTTCATTTCTTCACCTTCGGGGGCCCATAGACCGGAGCGGGCAGGTTGTCCTCGGGCCGGAAGTCCGGCCGGGGGACAGGTTCAAAGGCACCCGGTTTCCTGACGCCCGGGCGGCCGGCCTTGCGGATGCGGATTTTTACTTTCTTCATGAGGTTCTCCTTCCGCAGGGCATTATAGCGCGAAAAGGGAGCGGTCTTCAATCGGCATCAGGGAGACATGATTGTTTTATGAAACTGATTTCATCGTCTGAAAACTTTTTTCACGTTGTTTTGGATAGTCAGAAAGCATATAATCGAAAGCATAGATCAAAGAGGAGAGTATCTATGAGAAAATTTATGACATTTTTCTTCTCCGCGATTCTTGCCGTATCGACGTTTGTAACGCCGGCCAAGGCAGAATCAGCGGACACCTACGCGGTGACTTTCGGCGCGACAGTTACCGATGCAGGTCAGTATGTGGACAGAATGACCATTGATTTCGGCGATGTGCTGAGCGTTGCCGGCATCACGGAAGAGACATTCGAAGTCCACATGACTTCCACTGTTGACTATGGTTCCTTAAAGGGTCAGCCGTATCCGTATTACAATGCGGCTGCCGCACTTCCTGTCGTCAAGACAGAAGTCGAAGGCCCCGTGGTCACCGTCTACTTCAACCAGGCAACAGCCGGCACGCTGACATGGCTGGGCGAAGGCAGAAACTATCCGGCAATCCTCGGCTTCACCGTCGAGCAGAAAGCCCCGATTACCGCCACAACCCGTGACGGCAGAGAACTCGAAATCAACGGCACATATGTATGTGCTGCCACATCCTACAAGGATCTCGAGTGCGACGAAGTTTCCAAGTTCGAAGACATCCAGGATGAAATCAACTATCAGCTTTACAAGGGCTCCAATGATACCCTGATCGTCTGGTTCCACGGCAA
>JAFWCP010000252.1 GCA_017536845.1 Solobacterium sp.
ATTATTCATGCATCATACATCATCGCATAAGTGAAAATCAGTTTTAAAAATGCCAGTTTTAAAACTGGCATTTTTAAAACTGATTTTCACTTATGCGATGATGTATGATGCATGAATAATAATGTGTCATACGGTATGTCATTGCTGAGATATGTCGGCGAGGAGCTTGCTGAGGGAAGAGGGATCATCCGGTTCAACAAGCAGGGGTTCCGGATCCCTGATGAGGAATTCCAGTGCATACAGTGGATATGTGACAAATCCGTCTCCTGTACCGATATTTGTATCGGCGATTTTTACAGCCGGGTGAGTTCCGTATTTTTCCGGATGGGCAAGGACATACTTCATGCTTGTGGCGCGGTTATTTGTTGATTTGCATTCCACAATGACCGGTACGCCAAGGTCATCCAGAATGAAATCAAGCTCTGGTGAGCCGCTGCGCCCACGGTAATAAAACAGTCCCTGGTCTTTGTTGGCAAGCAGTGCTGCTGCCATATTCTCTGCAACAGCCCCTTTATATGCACTGATATCACCGTTCAGAATGGCCGCTGCTGCGCCTTGTCCAAGCTGAGATATCAGCAAGCCTGTATCAGGAAAGAACACCTTGAATTCATTGTTGATGGCCTGTGCTGCCAAAGGGGTCGATATTTCCTTCAGGTTATATGATTTCAATGCCAGACCAAGATCACAGAGATACTGCAGTCCATTGGCTTTATCAACGGATGTCCCTTTTGTATTCACGAGACTGAACTGAAACTTCTCGTATTCTTTGGAAAGCTGTTCAGGCAGAGACTCAAGGCATGCTTCGGCTCTTCTCTTCAGGACTTCATTGATTTTTTCATTTCCTCTGGCATCAAAGTATCTTCCGAAATCATCTTTGATTGACTGCAGGATGCTGTTCTGTACAGTTTTGACCTGATTCATGTCATGCGTATTCAGAAAGCAGTTTACAGCTTCCGGCATACCGCCGACGATCAGATACTGGAAATAATATTTACGGAAACTCTGATGTACGGCAGGAAGGATTTTTTCTTTCTTCTGTATGCATGATCTGATATAGGCAATGACATCTTCCTTCATGCCAAGGTTGTCAAGAAATTCGAGAAAGGTCAGCGGATGCATAGTCATCTGTTCTTCATACCCTACCGGAATGCCACGAGAATATACCTGACGAAATCCTTTTACTCCAAGAAAACTGCCTGTAGCGATGACATCAAAACGGCCGTCAAGGTCCCAGTATTTCAAAGAGCTTCGCGCATTTGGACAATCCTGAATTTCGTCCAGGATAATTAAGGTTTCACCGGGAAGGAACAAGGTATCAGGTTTTTCAGCACTGAGGGAAATGATCATTTCGTTCACATCGAAGCTGCCCTTGAAAGCTTTGTGCAGGCTGGTATTGTTTCTCAGATCCAGGTAAACGGTGTTTTTGTAGTATTGTGAACCGAATTCTCGTACGGAAAAAGTCTTGCCTGTCTTCTTGAGACCTTTCAGGATCAAAGGATGATGCGGGCGGTTTTTCCATTGCGCCAGTGATTCGGTAATTGATCTTTGCAGAGCCATCATTGTCAACCTCCTCAGCAAAGATATCATGATGGATTTCAAAGGATGATCAAGTTCATTTTCACTGATCCTCAGCATGATGAGGGAATTGCTTGCTGAAACAAGTATTTCTGATTCTGCCCTCAAAAGAAAAGATGCTGATTTGTGAAGAGGTTATTGGAAACTGTCATCTGAACTTCAGGCTATTGGCAGGTGTTTATGGAATCTTGGCCGGATCGCTGAAGTTTCCGGGTTCTTCTTTCATTGATCAGGATATGAACTTCTTGCGGCAACCATTGCCATGGATGAAGCAAGAGTTGCGGAAATCGTTGATGATGTTCATAACAGCAGCCTTGCCCATCTGAAATACAACAGTGAAGATTCACTGAGGTATGTGATTCTGCTTGCCTATATTGCATCACTCAATTCGTATACCTCGTTTCAGGAACTGGCATCCGGCAAAGGCTTCTGTGATATCCTGTTCTATCCGTATCCGGGGATTCAGAAGCCGGCATTGCTTGCGGAACTGAAATGGGACAAGCCCGCAGAAGAAGCCATCAGCCAGATCAAAGAAAAGAACTATCAGGCGAAACTTAAGGATATGCATTATGACGGGGATATTCTTTTCGTCGGCAACGTATACGATTCTGCAGGCAAGACGCATGCATGCAAGATTCAAAAACAGCCTTTATGAACCATGCAAAGGACAGCAATTGCTGTTCTTTTTCTTTGCGGGCAGTCAGTCCATATTCTGGAGAAATAACCGGCAGTTCTTTGATTGGATATATGCCGAGATCTGATGGTCTTGGCGGAATATAGCATAAAAAACGGCTATAAATCGCCACGGGCAGGCAATATTGCATGTTTCTGGCGATTTATGCGGGTGGATCATGAGAATTGCAGAATCCTTTCAAAATGCCTGTTGCCCTGATGCACCGGATTTATAACTGTGTATGCGCAATGCAAAGTTGGAACGCATATCGGATGAAAGAGTTCTTTGGCGGCCGTTTCCACTTTACAAATGGCATTTCAGGTAACAGTTGCCACCCTGGCCGGCGATGAAAGAAAAAACCGGAAATCTCAGTTTTCCGGATGAAGATTGCATAAGCGTCTGACAATGTCCTGAAGTTCAGGTGACAGCTTGCGATACCCTCTTAACAGTTCAGCTTCTTCTTTTTTTAGAGAAGAGCTTATTTGTGTTTGTGAGTTGATCATAAAGGCATACTTTGGATCATCAAGAATCAGATATTCCTCAGAGACGTTAAGGGCAGAAGACAGCCTGCGGATCATATCCGCAGAAATGTCCATTTTATCATGCTCATATCTCGAGATTGTTGCGGGAGTAACACATGCAATATCGGCAAGCTCACGAGCAGTCATATTCATTTTCTTTCTCAGTTCAACAATCCTTTTCCCTACAGACATAAGCAAACTCCTGTTTCTCGTAAATCATACTATGAATCAGATGGTAAAGCGTGTAATTTGTTGCGAAAAACTGCTTCGGCTATCAGAAGGTATTTGAACTTCAGTCTATACCTGATGTCAGAAAGTGTTTTGGAAACGATAGGGAAGGAAAAGATGCATTCCAGGCAGCCAGGCGGATAAGGAGTCCCGAATTTGAAATTTAGTTCTGCTCAATCATTCGAATCGGTTGATCAAAATCCTCTTTCAAAATAGTAACCAGGCTTCTTGTTGGTTGCCCTGCGCAAGGGAATTTTCACTTGGGAAATGCTCTCAGATTCGAGGTACTCTGGCAGATCCGGAGTACCTCGTTCTTTTACGTTAGGCAAGATCATAAATTTGAAAACCCGCTTCTTAGATATACGCGAAAGATTGCGGCACGTAGGAAAGACCTACATCAGACAAGGCCATGGGTTCATCATATTGCATGACCGCACCAAGTTGGTAGGCAACAGCAACCTGTTTGTTCTTGTAATATTCCATAAATGCCTTTTCCGTGATCCCGCCTTCCTGCCGGGTCTGCTTCCAGACTTCATCAACGGCATCTTCAATAACGGAAATAATGGGAACCTCACCAATCACCTGTTTTACAGGGGAAGTGGCGTAGATAACAATGGTGTCCACATCCTCACGGCAGCGGAACTTCCTGAATTCATACTTCTTTGTCCCGGCAACGATCTTATTGACGTATTCCGGCTTAATTGATAACAGCATTCTCGACATCGACGTTGCCCTCCCGTAATATCATGTCAATCTGGACTTTCGTATCTTTGAAATTCATTGGATGCGTTTCTGCCCATTTGCCTTTTCCGGCAAGAACGAAAGCGGCATTTCTTCAGCTTCATCTTCAAAGACCAGTTCTTTATTACCAGTTCGCAAAAATGATTTGCCGATTCAGTATATACCACTGATGAAATCATAAATGCGGCATTTCCTTATAGTAATATTGTCTACCAATAATCGCTTCAATGTTAGCGGGTGCATGTGTGAACTTCAAGATCATTGTGGTTTTGCCCGGATAGACTCGTCAATTCCGACCTGCAGACGCGTTGAAATTCTGAAATGTTTGAACAGTTTTAGCATGGATTCGCATAAATGCGGTGAATCATATTCCTGGGCAGATTTTTTGTGCAAAGGAATCAGTAGAATTATGTCATGAAGAAGAAAAGACATTGTCGCCCGGCAGGAGACC
>JAFWCP010000253.1 GCA_017536845.1 Solobacterium sp.
CACGATGGAGCCCTTCTGGTCGCCCCAGCCCAACGCATAGCCTTTATAGGCCGCATGGCCGTGATGGAACTTGCCGGACATGAATACCACTGGGCGACCGCCATCAAACAAGATGATGGGCAGCGGGATGGTCACGCTCTTATCTTCAATCAGCATCCTTGCCCGGCTTGCCTTGCCGGTCAGGGTAGCAGTGGATTTGGCTTCCAGATAATACTTCTGTACAATGAACATTGCCAGGGTGATTAACAGCAGAACGACGGCCATGGCCGAAGCACCCTGCTTGTCATAGGCGCCGGTAATCTGCAGGTAGATGGAAGTCGCCAGCGTATCGTAGGAGCCGCCGATGATCATCGGGTTGGCAAAGTCGGCGATCGATTCGATAAAGGTGACAAGGAAGGCGTTGCCAAGTCCCGGCAGGATCAGCGGGAAGGTGACGTCCTGGAACACACGCCAGCGGGAAGCGCCCATGTCACGGGCCGCTTCTTCCAGCGACGGGTCAATGTTTTTGAGAAGACCTTTGAACATCATGTAGCAGACGGGGAAGAAGGTCAGGGTCTGAACAATCGTGATTCCCCAGAATCCGTATACATTGTTGTCATAGATGTGAAGCAGATATCTTGTGATAATGCCGGCTTTCCCGAACAGCATGATCATGGAAAGGGAAAGGACAAAAGGCGGTGATACGACCGGCAGCATACTGACGACCGCAAAGATCCTGGACATGAACTTCGTTTTCAGCTTGACGTATTCTTCGACATAGGCGAACAACAGACCGATCAAAGCGGAAGCGATACCGACCAGGAAACCGACCTTCAGCGTATTCGTGATCGCTTTTCTGAAGCTTGGCATGGCAAGGACACGCTGGAATACGGATAAGCCGATGCCTTTATCGGTTATGAAGCTGTCGACCAGCAGGATTGCCAGCGGGTAAAGGATGAACACGGTCAGGAACGTTATCAGAACGATGATGGTCGTGACCATGATCGGATCACCGAAGAACTTTTTCCTGTCCAGCGCGGCTTTCTGATTTTTAGCCATTATTTTTCCTCCTGTTTGCATAAAGCAGGGCGTATGATGACACATACACCCTGCACGAAGATTGAAATTTCAATTATTCTGTCTTGAAACGATCGTCGCCGCCGCCAAGTGCATTCATGACTTCTTCGATATATTTTGTTGTGTTTGCTTTTGCATCCTCGAAGTCATAATCCATGACGTTGTTCGGATCGAGGCCGAATTCTGCCGCAACTTCCGGCTGCTTTGCATTGGAGATGACCAGGAACTGGTAGGAACCGTTCTTCGCTGCGAGCTCAACACATTCCGGGCTCAGAGCATATTCGATCCACAGCTTGGCTGCGTTGGGGTGCTTGCATCCCTTGAAGATGGCAGTTGCGCCGATTTCGAAGCTGGTGCCGCTGGAAGGGATCACCAGGCCGATGTTGCCGTAGCCGTTGTCAACGATCTGGGCAATGGCATCATGCAGGAAGCCGATGCCGATGACGCACTCACCGGTGCCGACGTTCTTGGACGGGCCGGAGCCGGACTTTGTGTAGACCTGGATGTTCTTGTCAAGGTTGACGAGGTACTGGATGCCTTCATCATGGCCGTACTTCTGGATCATCGTGTTGACGACCAGCTTGGCTGTACCGGCTGTGTTGTAGTTGGAAAGCCAGATCTGACCTTTGTAGTCATCCTTGAGCAGGTCAGCCCAGTCCGCCGGAACAGGGAGGCCCATACGGTCGAGCTCATCCTTGTTGTACATGAAGCCGAGAATTCCCTTGTAGATGCCGTACCAGTAGCCATCCTTGTCACGGTATGTATCCGCGATCAGGTTCTTGGTGTTGATGGCTTCATACGGTTCCAGAAGGTTCTCCGCAGCCGCGATGTTGTACGGGTCGGTTGTGCCGCCGAACCAGACGTCACCGGACGGGTTGCCGTTTTCTTCTTCGATCTTCGACTGCACTTCACCGGTTGACAGTCTCTGATACTGAACCTGGATGCCGTAGAGCTTCTGGAAGTTGTCAGCGGCAGCCGCGAGGTAGTCTTCTTCGCAGGAACCGTAAACAACCAGGGTGCCTTCGGCCTTGGCCGCTTCGACCAGGCTGGCGAGTTCAGGAGCTACGTCTGTTGCCGTACCTCCGCTGTTGGCCTCAGAACCTGATGAACAGGCAAAAAGGCTCATTGACATTGCTGCAGCAAGTCCTAATTTGATCAGTTTCTTCATCATTATTCCTCCTGAAATTATAGTGCAGTGATCAGCTGCATGGTGATCTGAATGAAATCACTGCCATTATTTTAACGCTGATTAAGCGCTTACATCAACAGAATTTGCTGTTACTGATGCTTCAGGTGCATGGGAATCCGACATTATGACCGCAATGTAATGCATACACTGCCATCGCAGTACAGGATTCCGTTTCAGCATGAAATGCAAAACAGAAACCATGGGCATGGTACAATAGAGGGCAGGAAGCACGGAAGGGAGATGCATGATGGCAAGAAGCAGGATGGAAAGCTTTCTGAAAAAGGCCGGTGTGATCAGGAACAGCGACCTTGCTGGAGAAATCAGAAAGGCGTACGGAAAACAGAAGGGTGATCAGATCGTTGCGGAATTTATGAGCATCTTTGATGAGGATGAAGCACGCCTTTTAAATATTCCACGGATGGAAAATATCGCCCGAGAGGAAAGGCTGAATACAGCCATCAACAGTTCGCTCAGAATGATGAAGCTGTTTGCCGGCTATTATG
>JAFWCP010000254.1 GCA_017536845.1 Solobacterium sp.
AGCCTTCCGTCAGCGAACTGGCGGTGGAATTCCTGCAGGATGAACTGCTGCGGGTGAAGGAAATCGGCGCGAGGTACCTCGTCCTGCATCCGGGATCCTATACGACCAGTGACCTGGAAACGGGAATTGCAACCATACAGAAACAGCTCAACAGGGTGGAGGTGCCGGAAGGCATCATCATCTGTCTGGAAACAATGGCCGGCAAAGGCAGTGAATGCGGCTTCCGTTTTGAACAGCTGGCTCAGATTCTGGCCGGCCTGCGCCAGCAGGAACGCTATGGCGTCTGCTTTGATACATGCCATACCAATGATGCCGGATATGATCTGAGAAACTATGACAGCGTGCTGGATGAATTCGACAGCATTATCGGCTTAAAGCACATGCACGTCATCCATCTGAATGATTCCAAAAATCCAATGGGCGCCCGCAAGGACAGACATGCCAATATCGGCACCGGCACACTGGGCTTTGAACTGCTTCACGCGATTGCCGCAGACGAAAGGACTGCCCATATCGCCAAGATCCTTGAAACGCCGTATATCGACGGAAAACCGCCCTACAAAAGAGAAATCGCAATGCTGAGAAGCGGGGAGTATTCTGAAAATGATCATTGACCAGGAAGTGCTGGAAGGGATTCTGGATGCCTATCCCTATGAAGTCGTATTTGTCGACCTGACCCATACCGTCAGATATATGAACGCCGCCGCGAAGCGCCGCTATGAAGGCCGTGTCTTCATCGGCAGCAGCCTGTTCAACTGTCATAACGAAAGAGCAAAGGTCAAGATTGAAGCGTTCCTGGAACGGGCGGAAAACGGTGAAGGCGAGATGTTCGAACTGTACAACGGCAAGACCGGTGAACGTGAATTCTTTACGCCGGTACGGAACCAGGCCGGGGAAGTCATCGGCTACTTTGAACGCCATGAGACACCCTGGGACAAGGAACATGTCTCTGAGCCGGTGGGAGATTACTGGAAAAGAAGAACGCCGGAGTATAAGGGTTAATCAGAAGCAGAGTCGGTTTTGGAACACGAAAACCGGCTTTTTGCACGGAAAATGAAAAATGTTCCTGCGTCAGGGGTTGCTTATGACGCTGCGTCATGAGCTATTCTTGACGTCAAGGAGGTGAAATGCAATGTCCAGATATACGACAGGGGAACTGGCAAAGCTGTGCGGGGTGACGGTCAGGACGGTCCAGTACTACGATACCCGCGGCATCCTGGTCCCCAGCGAGCTCAGCGAGGGCGGCCGGCGGCTGTATTCGGAAGATGATGTCAGACGGCTGAAGATCATCTGCTTCCTGCGTGAACTTGGCCTGCCTATTGATGCCATCAGCCGGCTCTTAAGCGAAGAAGATCCCGGCAGCGTGATTTCAATGCTTCTGGATGAGCAGGAAAAAGCGCTGAAAAAAGATCTTTCGGATGTCCAGGAAAAACTGAACAGGCTGGCTGACCTGAAAGCCGGACTGAAACAGCTGAGCACAGTATCTGTCGAATCCATCGGTGACATCGCGTATACCATGAACAGCAGAAAAGAACTACGTAAAATCCATTTCCGCGTGCTGTGGATGCTGCTTCCGCTTGCCATCCTGCAGTGGGCAGCCATTTACTTATGGATCAGAAAAGGCATCCGCTGGCTCTTCGGCCTGCAGCTTGTGCTGGCAGCAATTGTCTCGTATCCGGTCATCATGTGGTATTTCCGGCGGGTATCCTACATCTGCCCGCAGTGCCATACGGTGTTCAAACCGACCCGCAAAGAAGCCTTCTTTGCCCGCCATACGCCTTATACCAGGCGGCTGAAATGCCCCTGCTGCAATCGTCTTGGCTTCTGCGTGGAAGTTGTCGGTGAACAGGATGGTGAACCGGTATGAAGAAGGTTTCCTATGACCGCAGGACAACGATGAAATACCTGCTTTACACCTTTGCGATTGCCTGGATCATCCAGCTTGGCGCATCCTGGGTTGTTCATCATGTTTCTTTGACAGCGGGAAGGATGATCATCGCGGCGATGATGTTTGTCCCTCTGCTTGGAACGGTGCTTTCCGGCTGCAGCCTGAAGGAAATGGGCTGGAAGCCGCAGATCCGCCGCAATGTGAAGCTGATCCTGATCGGCTGGTTTGTCCCGGCCATCCTGACGGTGATCGGCGCTGCGCTTTACTTCCTGTTCTTTCCGGGCCACTTTGATTTATCCGGCGACAGTTTACGGCAGGTCGGCGGGGAAGAAGCGCTGGCGCAGATGCAGGCGGCCGGCATCAGCTATCCTGTCTATATCCTGATCAGCCTGATTGGCTGTCTGACGTATGCCCCGGTGATCAATACGTTCATCAGCCTGGGGGAGGAAGTCGGCTGGCGTGGCTTCCTGTATCCTCAGCTCAAGGCGAAATACGGCACGGTCAAAGGCAGGCTGCTGGGCGGAATCATCTGGAGTATCTGGCACTGGCCTTTGATCTGGCTGATCGGCTATGAATACGGCACGGAATACTTCGGCTTTCCGGTTTCAGGCTGGCTGGCCTTTGTCGTCTTTGCCGTTGCCGCCGGCATATTATGTGACTGGCTGTACGACCAGAGCGGCACCATCTGGCTGCCGTCCCTTGTCCATGGCACGATCAACGCGGCCGCAACCCTGCCGGCAGCGGTCTGCCTCAGCAATACCGGCTCAGCCGCTCTGCTGGGGCCGGCCCCGATGGGCCTTCTGGCCGGGCTGCCGCTGCTGGTCTTTGCGGCAATCCTGCTGAAAAAACCCGGGCAGACATCCTGAAAGAAAGCAGCCAGCGGCAGACAGTCTGCCGCTGGTTTTTAAACTGCAGAAGGATGGCAGACAGTATGAACGGTCTGAACATGCTACAATAGGCCGCAGAAAAGGGGGAAAGTGCATGCATCTGTTATCTGACCTGTTTGTGACCTTTGCAAAGATCGGCATGTTTACCTTCGGCGGCGGTTACGCGATGATCGCCCTTATTGAAAATGCCTGTGTCCAGGAAAAGAAATGGATCACGGAAGAGGAAATGATGACCATGACAGTAATTGCCGAATCCACACCGGGCCCGAGTGCCATCAACTGTGCAACCTATGTCGGGTACCGGCAGAAAGGCATGGCAGGAGCCGTTGCGGCAACGCTGGGCATGGTGATGCCTTCCTTTCTCATCATCTGCCTGATTGCCATGTATCTTGATCAGTTCCTGGCCATCCGCTGGATTGCGGATGCTTTCCGGGGCATTAAGACCGCGGTCGGCCTGCTGATCATTGATGCGGCCGTGAAAATGATTGTCCGGATGCCGAAGAAGCCGCTTCCCCTTGGCATCACGACTGCCGCAGCACTCATCCTTCTGGCCGGGAACCTGCTGGCCGTCCATATTTCCTCGATTGTCCTGATGCTGGCAGCGGGAATGCTTTCCCTGCTTGTCTTTGCTGCAGCGCAGCGGGCAGGAAGGGAGGGCATATGATCCTGCTTGATCTGTTCCTTGGCTTTCTGAAAGTCGGCCTGTTTGCCTTCGGCGGAGCTTATGGTGCCATCCCTTTGATCCGCGATGTTGTTGTTTCCTGCGGCTGGCTGAGCGAAGATGCCTTAACCGGCATGATCGCAGTCAGCGAAAGCACGCCGGGCCCGATCATGGTGAATGTCGCGACGTATGTCGGCTTTTCGCAGGCCGGCATTCCCGGCGCCCTGGCCGCGACCACAGCGGTCGTGCTTCCGTCATTTGCGGTGGTCCTGCTGATTGCGGTGCTGCTGCATTCTCTGGTCAGAAACGCTTATGTCCAGGCGGTATTAAAAGGCATGAAGCCGGCCATGGCCGGGATCATCCTGGCAACCGGCCTGTATCTGACCCTGCGGAATGTCACGCTTTCTCCCTCAGTTTCCGCAGTGGTCATGACCGTCCTGCTTGCGATGATCCTTTCGGGTTCCCGCCTTGTGACAAAGAAGGGAATCTCGCCGATTGCCTTTATCTGCCTGGCGGCCCTGCTGGGCGTGGCTGTCTTTCACTTTGCATGACCACGCATTCTGTTTCCTTGGCTCAGACGAAAAAAGGCCCGGACGCTGTATCACGTCCGGGCTTCTTGCTTATCTGCGGCTGTGGATGAAATCCTGAATTTCGGCAATCAGCGCTTCCTTCAGTTCGCTCTGCGGTACCTGACGGACGATCTCACCATGGCGGAACAGGACGCCGCCCTCATAGGAGCCGGCGATGCCGACATCGGCACGCGAAGCTTCCTGGATGCCGTTGACAGGGCAGCCCATGATGGCTACGGTGATATCTTCGTGCAGGGTGCTGAGGTAGTCTTCCATCTCTTTTACAATCGGCAGCATGTCGTACTGGATGCGGCCGCAGGTCGGACAGGCAATCAGGTCGGCAACACCGCTGGTCAGGTCAAAGCATTTCAGCAGCTGCCTTGCGATGATCAGCTCGTCGGCCGGCGGTCCGGAAACGGAAACCCGGATCGTATCGCCCAGTCCTTCATGAAGCAGGGTGCCCAGGGCGGCCGAGGATTTGACCGCGCTGGTCGTAAAGCCGCCGGCTTCCGTCACGCCAAGATGCAGCGGATACGGGAAGACTTCCGCGGCTGCCTCATAGGCAGCGATGGTCAGAGGAACATTGGAAGATTTGAAGGACAGGCAGATGTCATGGAAATCAAGATCCTCCAGGATTTCGACATGCCTGCGGGCGGAAGCGATCATCGCATCCGCGCAGGGGCCGCCGTACTGCTCAAGAAACTGTTTTTCCAGAGAGCCTGAGTTAATGCCGATGCGGATCGGGATATGTTTTGCCTTGCAGGCGTTGACAACAGCCTGGGTTTTTTCCCGGGAGCCGATGTTGCCAGGATTGATGCGCACGGCATCGGTGCCGGCATCAATGGCCTTCAGGGCGAAAAGATAGTTGTAGTGGATATCCGCCACCAGCGGGATATGGATGCCTTTCTGGATCTCGGCAATCGCTTCCGCGTCAGCCGCGTCAAGTACGGCGATGCGGATGATCTCACAGCCGCGCTCTTCCAGGTCATTGATCATGTCCACGGTTGCCTTGACGTTTTTGGCCGGGACGTTTGTCATGGACTGCAGAATGCAGCGGTTCTGGCCGCCGATCCTGACATTGCCGACGTAAATCGGTCTCGTTTCGGTTCGTTTCATAACCGTTCACCTCCGGCTTCTATTATCCCATAACCGCACCCGTTTTGGTACGTCTACTCTGTCAGCTCGACTTCGCGGATGCTGACATAATCCTGAATCTCGCCGCTTTCCGGATCATAGACGATTTCCATGGATGCTTCATATGTGCCGTGGATCTGCACATAGATCATCTGGCCCTGCGTTTCCGCCTGCCAGCTGATGCCGTAAACGGCACCGCCGCTGACTTCTTCCTGCTGCAGCAGGCTGCAGCGGATGCTGCTGATGACGATGGCTTCTTCCGCAAAGGCTTCCTTGGCGGTGACCAGGTTGGCAAAGGCTGCCGCCTTGCGGCGTTCATTGACCAGCATGACGGTGCAGAAGGAAAGGATATAGAGCGTGACGGCGAAAAAATACGCGGAGATCATGCCTTGCTTAGTGCGGGATGAGAACCTTTTCATATTCCTGCTCACCACGGCTGTAGATCACTTCGATCATGCCGTCTTTCTCCAGAAAGGAAGCACCGTCTATTTCGCTTAAGAAGATCTGGGTGCCGGGCTGGATGATCAGCCGCCGGTTGACCAGGCTTAACCGCATATCTCTGGCCTGGTAACGGAAGCTGAGCATCTGCGGGGAAACCTCAATGTCATAGCTGATCAGAAGGATCTTCCGCAGCTGCAGCAGGGCGATTTCATCCTGCAGCCTTTCATCAAACACCAATGAGCCTTTCAATACGCCAAGGCACATGGTCATTAATGGCACCATCAGGACCACCACGCATAAGGCCGCCAGGAAATCGCTCAGGACAAATCCGGCTCGGGAACGATGCATTGCATACACCCCTGCAGTTTTTCTTCCAGCTGCATGTCGCTTTCCTGCATGCGCTGCTCGATGATGCGGTCGCCATGGAAATGAACCTGGACAGCACCGCTGACAAGCAGCACCATGACGGATACCAGGAACACCGATACCAGCGCATCGGGCAGCAGGAACCCTTTCTTAGCGGAAGACAAGTCGGCCTCCGCCCAGCTCAATGATGATCGTGCGGCCTCTTTCACCAAGCTGAAGGGTTTTCGGCATCGGCACATTGCCTTCGCCGTTGAACGTGCACACCGGCAGATCATAGAGGGGATCGTCATAGACCTTCCGCTCGCCGGAAGCGATGGCCTGCGACTGCACCAGCAGATAGCCGTAGGGAAACGCGTGATAATCCGCTTCCCTGAATTCATGGCCAGGCAGGGCGAGCAGGCTGAAAAGCGAAACGACGGCGAGAACCAGGCACATCTCAAGGAGGGAATAGCCCTCAGTCCATGTATGCCTGTCCATCGATGATCACCAGGGAGTGGGAACCGTCACAGGTCAGCTGGTCTTCTGACAGCAGGCCGGCTGATACCAGGTCGCCGGCACTGCCGGGGAACTCGCCGTATTCCAGCTTGTATTCAAGAATCGCGGCGTCGGCAACCTTCTCAATGGCCTTGCAGCCTTTGCTGTTGACGACGGAAAGGGTCTTCTGAATGTTGGGAACAGTCAGAAGGAACAGAACGGAAATGATGAGGACGACAATCGTCATCTCAAGCAGGGTAAAGCCTTTCTTCATGGGTAACCTCCTAAATTGATTGAAGAATGCTCATCGGCGCCATCAGGATCTGATAGACCAGGATCAGGACAAGGCCGATGATGAAATATGAAAGCAGCTGTGCATGACGGGTGAAACGGCGGATGCGGGCTTCGGAAATGGCCTCGCTCATCTGCAGGTATCCTTCCAGCATGGCCTGGGCGTTGGAAGCGTGCATGGCGATGCGCAGGCATTTTGTCAGCCTCGTTTCGACCAACGGTGTCGAAAGTGCGCCGGCAAAGCCGCTGCCGTTCAGCAGACGGCGGTCAAGCTCGGCTGCAATCATCTGGGTGAAAGGCCTTTCCGGCATCTCCTTCAGCATGCCCAGGGCGTCCTGCGTTGAGACGCCTGCCGCCAGGAAGGCGGCATAGTAGCGGGCAAAGCTTTCCGAAGCATGGCGCACCATGGTGTTATCGGGAAGGTGGACGGCCAGGAAGGCGTAGGTTTTCCGGATATGGGATCTGCTGCAGGCAACGCCTGCCGTAATCAGGATGGTCAGGGCTGTCATGGCAAAGACAGGAAAGGCAGCAGAGAAGAAGCGGGCCGTGTCCGCAAAGCCGCCGGAATCGGCCGCAAACGCCTCCAGAAGGGCAATCATGCGGGGCAGTATGAACAGGCTGAACAGCCAGACACCGAGAAACACCCCGCTGACCAGCAGCACCGGATACAGAAGCCCCTGGACCAGCTTTCTGCGCTTTTCCTTTTCCTTCTGCCGGATGGCCAGGGCGGCATTCAGGCTGTCGGAAAGAGACAGGCAGCGGATCAGCACCCGGAAGTGCCGCTGCATGGGGCGGGGCAGGCAGTCAGCGAAGAAGGAGGAAAGCCTTTCCCCGTTCTGCAGATGCTGCTGAATGACGGTGATGGCAGGACGGCTGGCGTCATCTTCCAGCAGCATCAGGCTTTCGGTAAGGCTCATGCCGTTTTTCATCAGGGCGGCCAGGCCTTCGACCGTCAGATCATCCAGCAGCTTTGGTTCCTTCCGCCAGAATCTGCCCGGCTTCTTCAGCCAGCCTGATCCTTTCGGAAAGAGCGATAAAACCATCCGGGAACCGGTTTGTTTCATGGTAATATGCCACCTCCTTTTCATTCATCAGCTCATAAATGCCTGTTTTCCCACCCTGCGGCAAGGAAAACAGGCGCTGCGCATACAGCAGCCGGATTGTCGCCAGCAGGTCGTAGGCAGCAACGCCAAGATCCTTCATGCGGTGGACAGCCGCAGCACAGGAGCCGGCGTGCAGGGATGAGACGACCAGGTGACCGGTCAAAGCACAGCGCACCGCCATGGCGGCTGCGAGAGGGTCACGGATTTCGCCGATCATGATGATGTCGGGGTCATGGCGCATCAGCTGCCGGATGCCCTCGGCATAGGAAAACCCGCGCTTTTCATTGATCTGCAGCTGCACATACCTTTCCTGGACGACCTCAACCGGATCTTCCAGGGTGAAGATCTTCTTGCCGGAAATCTCATTGAGAATCGTATACAGGGTCGTCGTCTTGCCCGAACCGGTCGGGCCGCAGAACAGCACCAGCCCGTCTTTCAGCTTCCCGATCTCAGCAAAGGATGCCAGAATGTCCGGCTGCGTGCTCAGGGTGCTGACCGACAGGGTCGGGGGGCTGTTGAGGATCCGCAGGACGCCGTTGGTCATATGGCCGCTGGTGACGACCGCAAAGCGCAGCGATACCTTCCGGCCGGCAACGGTTTCCTCAAAGCTGCCGGTCTGCGGGGCCAGTGAATCCGCCAGGTCCAGATTGGCCCGGTACATCAGATACCGCAGCAGGGCCATGTCACGGGCATCCGGCTTCAGCTGTTTCATGATACCTTCCACCCGCATCTCGATCAGGATCTGCTCATCACGGGCTGTGAAGTGGATGTCGCTGACATGGTAAGCCAGGGCAACAGACAGGCATTCCATCAGTCTTTCATACATGTTTCAAACCTCCTCACTTTCTTTATTACCGAAAATGCCGGAAACGACCGAAAAAAAACAAAAAAAGGCAAAGATTTTTACTTTGCCTTAATCAGTGTCAGTATTTACCGGAAACGGGAATCAAGAAACCACGGGTTGACCTTGCGTTCCAGGCCGATCGTCGTATCCGGCCCATGGCCGGGATATACCTTTGTATCAGGAGGCAGGGTATGCAGAAGGGCAAGGGAAGAAAGCATGGCAGCTTCATCCGATGACCACAGGTCAGTGCGGCCGATATCCGCCGCAAACAGCGTATCGCCGGAAAACAGGCTGCTGCGGATCCTGAAACAGACGCTGCCGGCCGTATGGCCCGGGGTGGGCAGGACCCTGACCCTGATTTTCCCAAAGACATGTTCCGGGGCAAGCGGCTGCAGCGGCGTGTAGACGGGAAAGCCTTCCGCAAAGCCGGGCGGTGAAACCAGGGGCATATCAGCCGGATGGATGAAGACCGGGCAGCCCAGGCCTTCCGCCAGGTCATCCACGGCGCCGACGTGGTCGCTGTGGCCATGGGTCAGCAGGATGGCGTGCACGATATCACCATGGCCAAGAGCTTTCAGGATCCGCGATGGCTCGTCACCGGGATCAATGATCACGACATCATGCTTTTCTTTCACCACATAGACGTTTTCTTCTTCCGCTCCGGTCACAATTGTGATGATGTTCATCCCAAAACAAAAAATAACCTTGTCAAGAGGTTATTTCTTCTCCTTGTGAGCTGTCATTTTATTGCAACGAGGGCAATACTTTTTTATTTCCATCTTTTCCGGGTGCTTACGCTTGTTGCGGGTACCGATGTAGTTTTCTTCACCGCAGGCTGTGCACTTGAAAGTGATGTTATCTCTGGGCATGTTGTCACCTCCTGTTTACGCGCGGTTTAGTATAGCACATATCAT
>JAFWCP010000255.1 GCA_017536845.1 Solobacterium sp.
GTCTGCCGGATGTACGGCTGGCTGAAGGACAATCAGGAAGAAATGATACATGCTGTCAGAGAAACACGCATTGATCTGGCGGACCGGCTGGACCAGATCCCGCAGCGGGGCGGGGAAGGTGCGCTGTTCCTGTGAGAAAATATCTGAAACAGCAGGAAATGAATATTGATATTGAAAGCTGATGCTGAGGAATATAAAGCCCGAAGTGAGAATTGAAAAAGGCGATCCCTTCATTGAAAGGACACTGCGGAGCTGTGAAAATCGACTGAAGAAATCATCGGCATGATCCTGAATCTGATTTTTCAAAGCTGTGATATATAGATAAACCAATCATTTGAAACGGAGTAAATGCAAATCTAAAAACCTGTGCGGATATACCGCACAGGTTTTACTTACTGCCGAGTCTTGTTTTGAAGTCGTCATATCCGAAAGACGTCAGCTTTTCCAGGCTTCCGTTTTCTTTGCGCCGGTAAATGTCCGGCAGGGCCATGCCGTTGAAGGTGTTGTTCTTGCACGTCGTATAGATGGCCATATCGCCGAATAACAGCAGATCGCCTGCTTTCAGCTTTTCCGGAAAGGTGTATGTACCGATGACATCCCCGGCCAGACACGTCGGCCCGGCCAGTGTATATGTGTGCCCGTTTTCACTCGTCCCGTATAAGGGAGGTGTATAGGGCATCTCGATGACATCCGGCATATGGCAGGCAGCACTGGCATCAACAATGGCAATGTCAGTCCCGTTATGCACGATATCCAGCACTCTTGTCAGCAGGAAGCCGGCATTGAGGGCAACCGCTTCACCGGGCTCCAGATACACATCCACGTGCCATCTTTCCTTTGTCCTGATAATCAGCTTTTCCAGCAGGGCAATATCATAGTCATCACGGGTGATGTGATGGCCGCCGCCCATATTGACCCAGGAAACCTTTTCCAGAAGATCAGGAAATTTCTCTTCCACCGCGTTTAATGTCGTTTCCAGAGAGTCCGCATTCTGCTCGCACAGAGTGTGGAAATGCAGGCCGTCCGCCGGTATATCCTTCCAGTTGTCTCTTGTCACACCTAATCGACTGCCCGGAGCACAGGGATCATAGATGGCATGACCTTCCTGGGTCGAGCATTCGGGGTTGATCCGAATACCCAGGCTTCTGCCTTTGGCCTTTGGTGCGAACTTTTCAAACTGGGCGATGGAATTGAAGACAATATGATCGGCATACTTCACGATATCAGAAAACTCATCATCACGATAGGCAGCCGCAAAGACATGCACTTCCTGATCGCCCATCTTTTCTCTTCCCAGCCTGGCTTCATACAGGCCGCTGGCTTCCGTGCCGGCAAGATACCTGCTCAGCATCGGGTAGAAGTCATAATTGGAAAAGGCTTTCTGGGCCAGAAGGATTTTACAGCCGGTATGGTCGGCAGCTTTCTTCAGGATTTCCGCATTCCTTCTTAACTGTGCTTCATCGATGATATAGCAGGGGGAGGGCAGGGAGGAGAACAGTTCTGCCGGCTTCTGCCCCCTTAAGGCATCAAAGACTGCCATCAGTCAACCAGCACCGGGTCATGCGACTCGCTGCGCGGCAGGCCATACTGATCCAGAGCATCCAGGAACGGATCCGGGTCAAACTCTTCAACCGTATGCACGCCTTTGGTATTCCATTTGCCTGTCAATAACATCAGGGCACCGCACATGGCCGGAACGCCGGTTGTGTAGCTGATGGCCTGGGACTTGACTTCTTTGTAGCATTCCTGGTGGTCGCAGACGTTATAGATGTAGTAGGTCTTTTCTTCCCCGTTCTTGCGGCCGGTGAAGATGCAGCCGATGTTGGTCTTGCCATGGGTTCTCGGGCCAAGGCTTGCCGGATCCGGCAGCAGTGCCTTTAAGAACTTGATGGGAACGATTTCCTTCCCCTCAAACATGATCGGAGTTGTGGAAAGCATACCGACATTTTCGAGACACTTCATATGGGTGAGGTAGCTCTGCCCGAAGGTCATGAAGAAGCGGATCCTCTTGACTTCGGGAATGTTGACGGCGAGGGATTCGATTTCTTCATGGTGCAGCAGGTACATATCCTTCATGCCGACCTGGTCAAAGTCATATTCTCTCTTGATCGCCATGGGCGGGATCTCAACCCAGTGCCCGTCTTCCCAGTAGCTGCCCGGTGCTGAAACTTCCCGTAAGTTGACTTCCGGGTTGAAGTTGGTCGCAAAGGGATAGCCATGGTCGCCGCCGTTGCAGTCGAGGATGTCGATGGTATCAATCTCATCGAATTCGTGCTTTTTTGCATAGGCGCAGTAAGCCTGGGTCACGCCCGGGTCAAAGCCGCAGCCCAGCAGCGCTGTCAAGCCGGCATCTTCAAACTTCTTTTTATATGCCCATTGCCAGCTGTAATCAAAGTAAGCTGAGAAGCCCTTTTCCTTGATTCTTGCTTCATAGATTTTACGCCATTCGGGATCGTCGGTATCTTCCGGCTCATAGTTGGCGGTATCCATGTAGTCGACGCCGCAGGCAAGGCAGGCATCCATGATGGTCAGGTCCTGATACGGAAGGGCAATGTTCATGACGAGGTCGGGCTGATAGGAATTGATCAGGTCAATCAGCTGATTGACATCATCCGCATCCACCTTGGCAGTGGTGATTTTTGTCGTGGTGATTTCATCCAGTTCCTTCTTCAGCGCGTCGCACTTTTCCTTTGTGCGCGAGGCAATGCACAGTTCCGTGAAGACTTCCGGCACCATGCAGCACTTTCTGATGGCGACATTCGCAACGCCGCCGCAGCCGATTACCAATACTCTGCTCATAGTTCTATTCTCCTTTGCTTATAGCCAGTATCAACTCCCGCATGACCTTGCAGGCCATGGCGGTGGAAATGCCCGAGTGGTCCAGCATCGGGGCCAGTTCGTTTATGTCAGCACCGATGATATTTGTTTTTGCCGTCGTCAGGATTGCTTCCAGCAATTGCGGGAAGGTGACCCCGCCGGCTTCCGGCGTCCCGGTACCCGGGAAAACGGACGGGTCAAGACAGTCTAAATCAATGGTCAGATAAACCGGCGTATCACCCAGTTTCTGACAGGTTTCTTTCAGCCCTTCAAACGAGAAGGGGTGGAAATCCGTATGTTCCCGGGCGAAGCGGAACTCTTCCCGCTCGCCCGAACGGATGCAGAACTGGTGGATCCTCTGATCCCCGGTCAGCTCATGACAGCGGCGGATGACGCAGGCATGGGACAGTTTTGCGCCAAGGTAGTCATCCCGTAAGTCCGCATGGGCGTCAAAGTGGATGATGTGCAGATCAGGATACTTCTTCACTGCCGCTCTGACGGAACCAAGGGTGACAAGATGTTCACCACCGATTAAAATCGGCAGCTTGTTATCGGAAAAGATGGTATCCGCCCTTGCTTCGATGTCTGCCAGGGCTGCTTCCGCCGACCCGAAGCACAGCTCCAGGTCGCCGCTGTCAAAGACCTTTGTATCAAGAAGGTCCTTATCCTGATAGGGACTGTAGGTTTCGATGCCGAAGGATTCATGACGGATGGATGCCGAGCCGAACCTTGCCCCGGGCCGGAAGCTTGTCGTCGAATCAAAAGGCGCACCGAATAAGACAATGTCCGCTTCTTCATAGCTGCTGTCGCAGCCGATAAATGTTTCAATATTCCTTTCCAGCATCATTCTACCTCCATCAGCATCTTTTCCAGGAAAGCCGGCAGCCAGAAGGCGCCGATATGAAGCCTGGTTGTGTAGTACCTGGTCACCATATGCAGGGACTTCCATTTTTCGTCGTTGAGATCATCAATCGGATGATATTTCTTGGACGCAAAGCCGAACAGCCAGTAGCCGGCGGCATAGGTGGGAATATGGGCCTGGTAGACCCGGCAGATCGGGAAGGTGCTGTGGATGCGTTTATGGCTTCTCTGCATGGCTTCGGCGTCATGCTGGAAGAAGGGGCTTCCCTGCTGGTTGACCATGATGCCGTCTTCTTTCAGGGCGTTATAGCAGATGCCGTAGAATTCCCTGGTAAAGTAGCCTTCCGAAGGGCCGAAGGGGTCGGTCGAGTCGACAATGATCAGGTCATACACCGCTTTGGAACGGCGGATGAAACGCAATGCGTTATCGTAGTAGATATGCACACGGCTGTCGTCCAGCCTTGAGGCGTTTTCCGGCAGGTACATCCGGCAGGCTTCCAGGACAAGCGGGTCCATTTCCACCAGGTCGATGCGTTCAATCTGCTCATAACGGCAAAGCTCCTTGACAACGCCGCCGTCACCGGCGCCGATGACCAGCACTTCTTTGACGCAGGGATGCACGGCCATGGGAACATGGGTGATCATTTCGTCATAGATGAATTCATCCCGTTCCGTTAACATGACACTGCCGTCAAGAGCGAGCACGCGGCCGAATTCCGGCGTATCGAAGATGTCGATCTGCTGGTAGTCGCTGCGTTTGGAATACAGATGGCGGTTGACGCGGATGCTGTGCTGGACATCATCGGTATGAAATTCGTTGAACCACAGTTCCATTTCCTTCCTCCTTATACCAGTACGTTGAGGTTTCTGACTTCGGGGTCACGCGGTCCGGTTAAGGAACAGCCTTTGACCTTGGCGTATTCAATATAATCCAGGATGCCGGCCGTGATTCTCTCACCCGGGGCCAGGATCGGGATGCCGGGAGGATAGCACATGACGAACTCACTGCAGACCATGCCTTCACTCTCCCGTAAGGGAACGCTTTTCTTTTTCGCATAGAAGGCTTCCTGCGGCGAGGCAACGACTTCCGGGTCGATGTATTCGGCCGATAACAGGCCGGTGGGGTCTTTCTGATAGAGACGTCTGATTTCCGCCAGGGC
Organism: Solobacterium sp.; assembly: GCA_017536845.1. Next base: position 4,839 of record JAFWCP010000255.1, read on the forward strand.
GGAGACCAGCCGTTCAAGTTCCTGCATGCGGTCGCCGATGGAAAGGTAGGCCAGGATGTTGCCGATGTCGCCGAATTCAATCTGGATGTCATATTCATCCCGCAGCAGGTCGTATACTTCAATGCCCGCAAGACCGATGGCCCTTGTATGGACAGACAGTTTGGTGGGGTCAAAGTCGAAGATGGAATCACCGTTGATCAGTTCTCTGCCATAGGCATAATAGCCGCCGATGGCATTGATCTCTTCCCGGGCATATTCCGCCATCTGGATGACTTTGGCAAACACTTCCCGTCCCCGTAAGGCCAGGTTGCGGCGGGAGATATCCAGGGAAGACATCAGCAGGTAGGAGCCTGAGGTTGTCTGGGTCAGGTTGATGATCTGGCGGATGTAATCCGGGTCCATCCCTTCCCCTGCCAGCAATAATGAGGACTGGGTCAGGCTGCCGCCGCTTTTATGCATGGAGACAGCTGCCATGTCGGCCCCTGCCTTCATGGCCGAGATCGGCATGCCGGCGCCGAAGTAGAAATGGGTGCCGTGGGCTTCATCGACCAGGGCATACATGCCTGCTTCATGTGCCATTTTCACGATTGCCTTCAGATCGGAACAGATGCCGTAGTAGGTAGGGTTGTTGACCAGGACAGCCACCGCATCCGGGTTGGCCTTGATGGCCTTTTCCACCTGTTCCCGCTTCATGCCAAGGGCAATGCCGAGCCGCTTGTCCACTTCCGGGTTGACATAGACCGGAACGGCACCGCATAAGACCAGGGCATTGATCACGCTCTGATGGACATTGCGGGGCAGGATGATCTTGTCGCCGCGTTTGCA
>JAFWCP010000256.1 GCA_017536845.1 Solobacterium sp.
CTGCTGTCAATGATGTTCTGAAGCTGTTCTATTTTGCTGGTCATACTGTTCCCTTTCTTTGATAGGTATCAGATAATGTGCGGCCGATCTCAGCCAGACGGTCCTGCAGGGATGCGGGGCTGTTGACGTGGACGGCTTCGTGGTTCTGAAGTATCCAGCCAACCAGGGTCGGCGTCACGGCGGTGCGCACGCTGACGGTCAGCAGGGTATCAGAAGCGTGGCTGACAATAATGCTTTCGGCATTGCCGAACTGTTCGATGAAGATATTGGTGAAGGAGACCGGGAAGGTGAATGATACCGTTCTGGCTTCGCCATGGTACATGTCGAAGGATGCCTGCAGGTGCCTGTGGAGGTCAAACATCTGCTTTTCAGACGGCCGGCTGATCACCTGCAGGGCAGCCATGCGGTCAATGCGGTAGTTGCGGAAGCTGCCTTTCGTCTCACCGATGGCATAGCAGCGGCCGTTATGGATGATGACCGCATACGGGACACAGGCGTAAGGCTCACCATCGCGGCGGTAAACACGCTTTCTGTCGATGGTCATATCGAAGTAGGTGAAGCGGATACCGTATCCTTTCTGAACAGCTTCGAGGATTTCAGCCACCATTGCCAGCACCTCCGGGTTGTCTGTTTTGTAGGTGCTGGCCGGCTGGATGATCAGCCGCTTCCGGTCATGTTCGGACAGCAGGGCAGCAAGATCCTCAGTGAACTTCGCGGTCGCTTCCTCTGTCAAAGCAGGTGACTCCTGCACCATTGCCGTCAGCAGCTGCACCTGGGAGAGGCTGAGCGGGTGGGCAAGGTAGTATTTCCGTTTTTCATAGACGATCTGAAAACCGTAGCTGCGCAGAAGGTCAATGGCCTTATAGATGGTCTTGCGGTTGCTGGGCAGTTCCTTTTCAGCCAGCTGCGAGCTGATTTCACCGGTACTGACAGGATGTCTTTCATCGCTTTTTTTCTGCAGGCAGTCAAGGACTGCGAAAACGGAAGCTTCGGTATTGGCAATTCTCATTTTTTTCACCTTTTTCAATATTGTACCCAAATAGGGACAGATTTTCAAGGGAAGCCTGCTAATCTATAAGTGCGCAGAGAAATGCGCCGGGAGGATAACCTTATGAAAGAGAAAACAAGATTCATGCTGAATGGAATGGTCAACGCTGCTGCGTTTATCTACGCCTGGACCGGCTATCAGACGGCCGCCGTAGTCCTTGGCCTGACGGGCCTGGCCATTGCGGCGGTGCTCACCAATGTGAAATTCTATCAGAGAAACACACTGTTCATCCTTGCCTGTGCGCTCCTTGAAATTCTGATTGCGCAGGCCGTCGGCCTTGGAGCCGTCATGCCGTCGGTCAGCTTCCTGCTTCTGTGCAATGTCACGGTGACGCTGATCTGGCTGAAGAAGCGTTTCCTGGCAGTGGAACAGATGATGGAACCATTGCTTACAGCCTGCATCAGCCTGCTGGTCTTCAACCTGGTCGTGCCCCATGACCCGACGGCACTGGCACAGATCCTCACCCTGATCCTTCTTGCCTTCGGGCCTGTCCTTGCCGCTTATGCCCTGTATCTTGTCGCAAAAGCGGAGCAGAATTCAAAAAGACAGATCCGGATGCGCTCCGATGCAGTAAAATAACTGCATGACTGACGAAATTACTTCTTCCTATCGCAAAAAGGCGGCCTATACCGCAAGTCTTACGGGCATCCTTGCCAATGTGCTGCTTTTCATCGTCAAAGGCACGGCAGGCCTGATGATGAACTCCGCAGCTGTCATATCAGATGCTTTCAACAATCTGATGGACTCCCTTTCCGCTGTGATCACACTGGTTTCCGTAAGACTTGCGTCGCGGCCCGCCGACAAGGGCCATCCGTTCGGGCACGGGCGGCTGGAATACATGACCGGCTTTGTCATCGCCCTGTTCATCTTCATCACCGTCTGGCAGCTGGCCAGGGAAAGCATCGTCCGCATCCTTCATCCGGAAGCGATCAGTATGCAGGGCGGGATGCTGGTGATGCTGTGCCTTACCGTGCCGGTCAAGCTCTGGCTGGCCCGCTTCTACCGGAAAACCGGCGAGAAAATCGATTCTCTGCCGCTGAAAGCGACGGCGCTGGATGCCGCCAATGACGCATTGATCACCTCCATCACGATTCTTTCCGTCTTTCTGAACAGGTTCTTTCCGAAGATCCCGTTTGACGGCCTGGCGTCGCTGCTGGTTTCCGGTTTCATTCTGAAGGCCGGCTTTGATACGGCCAAGGATATCTTTGACAAACTGATGGGCACTCCGGTGTCTGCCGCCATGGCAGCCCGGGTTTCCGCCATCATCCGGGAGGATGAAAGGATCCTGGGCCTGCATGACCTGCTTCTGCATGACTACGGGCCGGACCATATGACCGGCAGCGGCCATGCCGAACTGGATGAAAGGCTTTCCCTTGTGGAAGCACATGCCATTGTCGACGCAGCTGAAAGAAGGGTAGAGGAGGCCACCGGCATCCGGATGACCCTGCATATGGACCCGGTCCGGCTTGCGGATGAAGAAACCGAAGAACTGAAAGAAAAGTCTGAACAGTGGCTGCGTGAACACCTTACGGATATCCCTTTCAGCATCCATGACTTCCGCAGTTTCAACAATGAGGTCAGCTTTGACCTGCTGCTTCCATACGGTGCGCCGTTTGTCATCGAAGAAGCGCAGGCGGGTCTTGGCGTCGCATTAAAGAAAAATGTCAGGATCACCGTCGACCATGAAATGATCGGTGACTGAACAATTGCCGTAAAGAATCAACCGCCGGGCGGCGGTTTTTTTCTGTTTCCATGGTAAGATAATGGCAGAAAAGAGGCTGGATGATAATGAAACGCGTTCTTCTGATCACAACCGGCGGGACCATCGCTTCCAAGGAAGGGGAAAACGGCCTGCTGCCGGCATTTACGGCTGAAGACCTGCTGAAATATGTCAGCGGGCTGAAGGATTTCTTTCAGATTGAAACAAGGGAGCTGCTGAACCTTGACAGTTCCAATATCGAAGCCCAGGAGTGGATCACCATCGCCCGGGCAATTTACGAAGGGCTTGACAGGGTGGACGGCATCGTCGTCACCCACGGCACCGATACCATGGCCTATACCGCCGCCATGGTCAGCTTCATGCTGGAAGGGCTGTGCAAGCCGGTTGTCTTTACCGGGTCGCAGATTCCCATCGACCATCTGCTGACCGATGCCCGAAACAACATCTACACCGCCTTTGCGGCCGTCAGCTGCGGCATTCCCGGTGTTTCGATCGCCTTCAACCGGAAGATTATCCCGGGTACCAGGGCGGTCAAGGTAAGAACCATGGGCTTTGAAGCTTTCGAGAGCATCAATGCCAGTTATCTTGGCGAGGTGTTTGCGGATGGGCTGCATGCCTATGTCAGACCGGCGGAAGATCCGGACCGTCCCGTCATCCTGCGTGATCAGCTGTGCCGGGATGTGTTCCTGATCAAACTGATCCCGGGCATGAACCCCGGCATCTTCAACGAGCTGAGGATCATGAATTACAAAGGCATTGTCATTGAGGCCTTCGGTGCCGGCGGCATGCAGTTTGTCAATTCCAACATGCTCGAACAGCTCTCCGCTCTGACGCAGGCGGGCATCTCCGTTGTCGTCTGCAGCCAGTGCCTGTATGAAGCCAGCAACC
>JAFWCP010000257.1 GCA_017536845.1 Solobacterium sp.
CAACTCTTACATCTGTCATATTGTCTTTAAAGACCTCCTTGTAATGATGTGACTTAATTATAGAATTTTGTCAATTCCCAGTCAATTCTATTCTTCAATGAATTATGCAAATTCGTTCAGGTTCAAAGGCCTCTCGCTGAGTGCAAAAGCCTGTTCAACGGTTTCGCATCTGACCCCGTATAATTTCGCAAAAAGGTCACGGTCATTGAGCCTTGCCATGACTGAATCATACTTGACGATTTTCGCTTCCGGGAAGGCGCGTGAGAGGTCTTCGGCCGCGGAAAGATGGAGCTGGACAACCAGCCGTTCCGACAGGGCAGCGTTGAGCAGTTTGATTAACGAAGTGGAATCCAGATAGATCATTTCCTCCACCTTCAGTTCATTGCCTTCCGGCACCATGACCGCATAGCCCATGATCTGGTTCTTGCCGTTGTAGTAGGCAACAATCTTGCCTCCCCTTGCCGTGATTTCCTTCTTATAATTCACAAAGTACGCCAGGTCCCTGGCATAGAACCCGTTGAAGCGTTTGATGAAGTTGGAATACACCTTCAGCAGCTCCAGGGGCTGCGGGTCATAGGCACAGCCAAACGGCGCAATGCGCTTGACATCCTTGCGTTCCAGGGTAATGCGCTGACGGCGGTAGATGGTCCGAAACCCCAGCGGTTCGTACAGCTTCGGCATTTCCGTGCGCAGCAGCGTAATCAGTTCGGTATGCTCGCAGGCATCCAGCACAACTTCCATCAGGTCCCGCATATGGCCCTGCTTGCGGTACTGCGGCAATGTCGCAATCCCGATTAACATGCTCACCCGCAAAGCCCGTTCGTTGAACATCAGGGCATGCGTATTACGCACAAGGATGGATACAATGTGGTTGTTCACCAGGTTGACGTAACAGTTGTCCGGATCATACTGGTTTTTGAAATAATAATCGATGTAGCGGGGATCTTCTTCCGGAAAGCATTCTTTCCAGATCCTTCGGATTTCCACTGTCATCTCATCGGTTGCCTTAATGATCATCCTCCGCACTCCTTTCCGTATATTCCGCATCGATGACCGTCATGTCATCATTCATCAGTTCTTTTTTCATTCGATAAGCCAGGTATTTCTGCCGTCCCCAGAAGATCAGGAACCCCAGCGGGATGGTCCACCAGAACCATCTCAGGAACCCGAGGACCACGACAATCACGGCAATGACCAGCAGCCATTTCAGGATCGTATCCCGCATCATGTCCGCACCTGTTCTGCCAGTTCATGGATCTTTTCCAGCCGGTGCTTCACGCCGGATTTGGACACCGTCTGGCCGGTCTTCTGTTCATACAGCTCGCACATTTCCTTTAAGGAAGCTTCCGGATGTTCCTTCCGCAGTTCAATGATATCCACAAGCTTCCGGTCCAGGCTGCGGATGCGGTCATGTTCTTCAAGGACAGCAATATCCTCCAGCTGTTTCCTCGCAGCTGTCTGGGCCTTGACTTCATTGGCAATATCAATGTTGTTCAGCCGCTGCATGTTGTTGTGCAGGTCACGTTCGATGTAGGCCTCCATGAAGATAAAGAAGGCGTTTTCGGCCGAGACCAGGCTCAGCACATCACCGATCTTTTCCTGCTGTTTGACATATACCACAAAGCGGCTTCTTCGCTCCGTGATCCTGGCATTGATGGCAAATCGTTCCAGCAATGATACCAGGAAACGGGCGTGTTCTTCGCTGTCGGTCGCAATTTCCAGATGGTAGTTGTTCGACGAAGGCGGGTTGACGGAGCCGGCTGCCAGAAACGCCCCGGCAAGATAGGCCTTGGCCCAGTTGTCTGCCGCGACAATCCGTGAATACGGTTTGTCCAGCAGTCCCCGGGGCCCATACAGGCCGACATCCTCAAGGATGCTGTCGACATCACCGATGATGCGGATGCCGTAGATGTTGTTCTTGCGCAGGTTCATCTTCTTCTTGACGAACATTTCCATATCCGCCGGATAGCGCTCTTTCACCAGCCGGTAGACGGTGCGGGCTACGGCGGCGTTTTCCACTGTCACCAGCAGCTGCTTGCCGCGGCTGGAGAGGACGATGGAAGAAGTCATCTTCAGCAGGGCACTGAGTTCCGCCCTGGCTTCGTTTTCTTCAAAGATCTCGTTAGCGACTTCCTGCTTGACTTCGGATGTAAATGACATGGGTACCTCCTAACTGCGGATCCACTCTTTTTCATCACGATGTTCCTTATAGCAATGGTAGGTATCCTTGTAATGCTCATACAGGAAATTCGTAATCGTCACCGAGCGGTGCTGGCCGCCGGTACAGCCGATGGCCATGGTGAAATGGTTCTTCCCTTCCCGCTGATACTGCGTAAACATATAATCCGTAAAGGCCAGCAGCTTTTCAATAAACGTCTCTGTTTCTTCCTTTTCCATGACATATCTGTAGACACATTCATCATCGCCGGAATACATCCGCAAAGACGGCTCCCAGAACGGGTTGGGCAGAAACCTTACATCGATTAACATATCCGCATCCATCGGCACACCGTATTTGTAGCCGAAGGAGACAAACGAAATCGTAAAGGCGGGAACGGCACTGGTGCCGAACAGCCGCTGCAGGCGGGTGCGGAATTCCTTCTCCGAAAGGAAAGATGTATCAATCCTGATGATGGAAGAATACAGGTGCCGGGAGAACATCTGCCGTTCCACGGAAATGGCTTCTTCCAGGGTATTGACTGTATTCATCAATAATAAAGGATGGGCCCGCCGGGTGCTCTTGTAACGCTGTAAAAGCACGCTGTCGGCGGCATCCAGGAACAGCACTTCCACTTCAATGTCCTGTCCCTTCAGATGGGTCAGGAAAGACGGAAAATCACCGGCACTGGTTGCCAGCGCAATATGGTTGAAACGAGGGTCCGTGCTGGTGACAATCATGTCTACAAAAACCGAGACAAGCTGCACCGGAAGGTTATCAATAACATGATAGCCCATATCTTCCAGAATCCGCATTGCCGTGGATTTTCCCGCTCCGGACATACCGGAGACAAGTACGATTCTATTCTTTGCCATATTCCCCATCCCCTGACAGGACTCTATTTTACCATAATCCGTACAGAAATGGCCTGCCGTCGCGCAGATGTTGAAAACGCATTCATCAACAGGATATAATGATCGCAGCGAAATAAAGGAGAAAACATATCATGAGCTTCCCGAAGAACTTTTTATGGGGCGGCGCAACCGCTGCCAACCAGTACGAAGGCGGATATCTTGACGGCGGCAGAGGCCTGGCTACATCCGATGCCATCAAAGGCGGTGACAAGGACCATCCCCGCAAGTATACGGTAAAGACAAAAGAGGGTGAGATCCTTGAACTGGGCCGTGAGGAATCCCTGCCGGAAGGTTCCGTCGGATATATCATCCCCGACATCTACTATCCTTCCCACCAGGCGGTAGACTTCTACCATCATTATAAGGAAGACATCGCCCTGTTTGCGGAAATGGGCATGAATTCCTTCCGCTTCTCCATGAGCTGGTCAAGGGTGATTCCCGATGGTGTGGAAAAGGTCAACGAAGAAGGACTGGCGTTCTATGACGCGGTTGTGGATGAATGCCTGAAATACGGCATTGAACCGATTGTCACCATCGCCCACTTTGACGTCCCGATGTACCTGGCCGATACGCTCGACGGCTGGCACAGCCGTAAGCTGGTGGATTACTTTGTCCACTTCGCCACTGTCCTCTTTGAACACTTCAAAGGCAGGATTCACTACTGGATGACCTTCAACGAGATCAACATCCTCAGATCCTGGATGCAGCTGGGCATCCATTCCGTTGCCCCGCAGGTACGCTACCAGGCCGACCACCACATCTTCGTGGCTTCCGCGCTGGCAGTTGTCAAGGGCCATGAAATCGACCCGGAAAACAAGATCGGCATGATGGTTGCCTATGCCCCGACCTATCCTCTTACCTGCCATCCCAACGATGTCATGAAGGCACTGGAAGCAATGCGGGCAAGACAGTTCTACATTGACGTCCAGGTCAAGGGCTATTATCCTAACTACCAGCTGAAGTGGTTCGAAAGAAACGACGTCAAGATTGAAATGGAAGAAGGCGACCTGGATATCATCGCCAGGGGAACAGTTGACTACATCGGCTTCTCCTACTATATGTCCAATACAGCATCGGCCGATCCCAATGCGGCCATGTCAGCCGGCAACCAGCTCGTCGGCGGCAAGAACCCGTATCTTGAAGCAAGCAGATGGGGCTGGCAGATTGACCCGATGGGCTTAAGGATCTCCCTGTGCCAGATGTATGAACGCTACCACATTCCTCTGATGGTTGTGGAAAACGGCCTGGGGGCGCTGGATGTCGTGGAGGATGACGGCAGTGTCCATGATGACTACCGCATCAACTACATGCGCGACCACATCAAGGCCATGAAGGACGCCATTGAACTTGACGGCGTTGAACTGTGGGGCTATCAGCCCTGGGGCCACATTGACCTTGTCTCAGCCGGCACCGGCGAAATGAGGAAGCGTTACGGCTTCATCTTCGTCGACCGTTATGATGACGGCACCGGCGACTTCTCAAGACGTAAGAAGGATTCCTTCTACTACATGCAGAAGGTATACAAGTCCAACGGCGAAGACCTCGACTGATACGAAAACAGGGCTGCAGTGCAGTCCTGTTTTTATGATGTCAGGCGAAATGAACACCGTTTCCGTCCTTCCGCCGGAAAACAAAGCCCAGTGTGATGTCAGCGGCCAAGGATTGCGCAGGAACCCTTGCTGATATCAAAAGCAACAAGGCTGAAGTCATTTTCAACGAAAGCTTCGCAGATGATCTTCCCGTGAATGACCCGCAGAATATCCGAAACGAATGTAGTCAGCCCATGCTCTTCCGGACGGAATCGCTGAACTTCTTTTCCCTGCCAGTCATAGACCACAAGCTGAAAGGGTTCATGCCTGCGGTCAGTGACATAAATATAGTTTTCATCATGATAAGAGATCCGGCACTCATCTTCCAAGGCAAGCAGGATATTTCCCTCGCGGTCGATCAGGCGGCTGTTTACCGCCTTCATGACGTCTATGTCATATACGGCAAAACGGCCGTTGTTTGCAAAGCAATGAGCTGCGTCTTCAATGATGACGCTCTCTGCAAAATCATCCAGTGCTACTTCGAATACGTCGCTCTGCATTGCTTCGTCAAAAACCGTAAAGTAACAGAAGCCGCCATCTACGACCGGCAGATCAATCAGATAGCTTTCTTTCCGGTACAGGACCTTTCCTTTGAAATCATAGATGGCAAGCTGAGTGGAATCTGCGGAGCGTGAAAGGGCAAAGATCATATTACGATGGACCGTGATGCCCGTGATATTGTCCGAAAAGGAAATGATTTTCTGCCGCGCAGATCCATCTTTGGAGATGCTCATCAGCGTAAAGGAAGACACACCATCGGTATTGAGATAATTGACGCAGTACAGCAAGCGGTTATCATAGACATAAATCTGCACCGGCAGCGCTGTTTCCTGATAACGCTTCATCGGCTCAGTTACCCCTGAAAATGGTACATCATCCTGATAGCTCAATTCACAGACATACACCGGCGTATCATCGTTTTCATAATAATACAGTACCCCGTCTGTTCCTAAGGCAAAGAACCCGTTTTCGTCAGCAGCGACCTGTGTCATCCCCTGATAGCCTGAAACCTGGTTCATCGGACTGATGTCACAAGGCTGAAGCTTCGTTGGAAATGAACAGCCGCAAAGGAAAAGCAGAGAAGCAAGTATTATCTTGGGTCCATTTGCCATATTTCTGTGCTCCTGTCAAAAACTTCCTGCACATTGTCAGAAGAAACAATCAGATATTCTGTTTCTGTAAACGTTTCCGCAGATATGCCTTTCAGAATCTGATCGATCTGTTTCATAGCCGTTTCAACAACAGCTTCATAATTCATCATTGTCAGCGCTGTGAGCTTACCTTCTGCAAGATTGATCAGCTGAACGGATGAGACTCCGTTTACAACAATGTCAATAGGTAATCCTTTGAAGTCATCTCCGGATTTTCCCCTGACCCACACCGTGCATGAGACTTTCACCTCACACGGCGTTCCATCGGTATGCCTCTCATACCGACTGGGGGCTGTTCCTCCCTCTTCCATTACAGAAGAGATCTTCAGTCGTGCTCCCCGCTTTCACATCAACAGGCCTCATTGCCTTTTCAGCCAGGCTCTTCCTGTCCATGCTTCCCACGTTCCATGATCCTTATCCATTCTATATACCCTCAGGCGCCCTCTTTATCCCCGCCGGTATGGATGATACCAGTTATATCATCAGGACGTTCCGCTGTACGATACGTACTGATCCCGCCGGCTTATTGTTTTTCGGCTTCAGGAGATTTTCATTCAAGGGTTCGTCAGTATTGTCTACATTCTCGCCATAGGCATTTTATCGGACCGCCGGCTGATCTTTCACAGCCGTCTTCACCGGGCTTCATACCGCAATATGCTGAAGTATTGCCGC
>JAFWCP010000258.1 GCA_017536845.1 Solobacterium sp.
CATCGCCATACGTTGCCAGGCCGACGATTTTGCCGTCGGTGCTTGCTTCGCCGCGGATGTTCAGTTCACTGATCGTAATGACGATATGGCCGATCGGCTGCGGTTCCGGCTCTGCCGTCGGTTCCGCGGTCGGCTCCACGGTCGGTGTTTCCGTGGGCTGAGGTTCTTCGGCCGGCTTGGGCTTGCGCAGTCCAAACGGATCCAGGAAGAAGAATGCCGCAAAGATCAGGGCAAGCAGGATGAGCACGATGGCGATCATCAGCGGCGTCCGGTTCGGGCCGTCATCTTCCTCGTCGTCGTCATCTTCAGGCTCCGGCTTTGCCGGTGCGGACGAAACTCCTGCAGCCTTGTCAGCAGCCTGGACAGCCGAGACGGAAGTGATGCTTGTGATCTCAGCTTCGGAAAGTTCTTCTGTCTTTGTCTCCTCTTCATCCGGTGTCTTTTCTACCGTGGAAGGCACGTCAAAGAGCGGTTTTTCCGCTGCCTTGGGGACAGGCCTGGATGATACCGGAAGTTCGGCGGAATCTTCGATGAAGTTGTTTCCCAGGGAACCCGGCATGAACAGGTCAAGGGAAGGATCAGGATCCGCGTCACCGTTCATCTTCGGAAGCTCGATGGAATCATCAACATTCAGGCCGCCGAAAGCAAGGGTTGCCGTATGGGCGGAAGCCGGCGCCGTATCCCGGATGATCGGGATGGGCTGGGTCTGGGATGTTGCGAATTTCGGCAGACGGAGGGTATTGGTGTCGGAATGCAGATCTTCAATGGGATCTATTTCCTCGTCATCTTCCTCTTCCATGTGGGGCGGTTCCATGACCGGAACCGGTGCGGACGGCATTTCGTCAATGGCCGGTGTGACCATGGTAATATCAATGCCGCTTTCCGGGGTGTCATCCTCTTTGAAGACAGACTCCATGACTTCCTTGAGGGTTTCTTCCGGATCACCGTTGATCTTCGCACCGCACTTCGGACATGTGTCTTTGCCGTCGGGAATCAGCGTGCCGCATTTATTACAATAGATAAAACTTTCCATATCGGTAACCTCCATGACAGATAAGCTTTCGCAGTCTATATTATATCTGATTTTTGAATGTAAAAAAGGCAAGAATGACAGATGAAGAAGAAAAAACACGAAAAATAGCACCGATTCAGGAAGAAACCTACAGCAAAAGTCAATTTCGTGTGTGACAGTAAGAAGAACGGTTCCGGCAATGGGGGATGACAAATCCCGCCGGCCTGTGCTATGGTTAAATCTGCTCCGGTGTGCCGAAAGGCCGCAGGCGGAAAGGAATTCATGCCATGGAAGAAACTACAGTGAAGACAAAAAAGAAAATCAGCCCTCTGCTGTATGCGGCGGCCGCCCTGCTGGTGCTTGTCATTGCCGCTGTCCTGTACGTCAGGATGAAGCCTGACCATCCCCGGGAAACGGTGGAAAAGTACTTCCGCCTGCAGAATGAAATCTACGAAGCGCAGTCGCAGGAAGAAGTCGAGCAGACCCTGCGGGAACTCTACGGCATGCAGTATCCCAGCCTGGATATGCTGGCGGAGTGGTATGACGCCGAATCGGAAGCAGTCTTCTTCCGGATGATGGCCCAGTCGTTTTATGACGGCGTCAAACGCATGGATGAAGAGCAGCGTGCCCTGTACCATACGGAAGCGGAAATACGCACGGTCACGAAGATGTCCCGGGTCGAGATTGATGAAAACCTGCACATACTGCCGGAAGAGTTCGGCCTGAAGACTTCCCAGGTGCAGGAAGCCTATGCCGTCAATGCCCTGGTGAAGCTGCCGGCCACCGAATATGAAAGCAAACTGACCGTCTACTGTCTGGATGGGAAATGGTATCTGCTGGACTGATAAGAAAATTGTAAGAAACCATTCTTATATCCTGTACTATAATTAGGCGCATGAGAAAAAAGACAAAAAGAAGGACAGCACGAAGAACAGCATCCGCAAGACGGGGGAACAGACCGTCGTTTTTACTGCTTGTCCTTCTTTTTTTTGCCGCCATGGTTGCCCTGGTGCTGCTGCGCAGCTGTCTGAAGGAACACGTCTATGTCCAGCCGATTGAGGAGATCAAGATTGAATATCCCCTTGACCTGCATGACTATGATTTCAGCCGCCTGCGCTTTGAAGATTCCTTCGCCTGTTACGAAGATGAGAAGTATACCTCAAAGGTCGGCATTGATGTCTCCGTGCACCAGAAGGAAATCGACTGGGCGAAGGTGAAGGAAGCCGGCATTGAGTTTGCCTTTATCCGGGTCGGCTACCGGGGCTATACCGAAGGCATCATGCATGATGATGATTACTTTGAAGCCAACATCAAAGGCGCAAAGGAAAACGGCATCCCGGTCGGCATCTACTATTTTTCCCAGGCAGTGACGCTGGAAGAAGCGGCCGAAGAAGCCCAGTATGTCATCGAGCATCTGGAAGGATATGAAATCGACCTGCCGGTTGTCTTTGACATGGAAGAACCGGACAACGGCGACCATGGCCGCACCATGGAGCTGAGCCGCCAGCAGCAGACCGACATAGCCCTGGAATTCCTGGCCCTTGTGGAAAGGGCAGGCTATACGCCGATGATCTATGATTCCGCCCTGCTGTATGAAAGGGATTATGACCTGCAGTACCTGCAGGGGTATCGTTTCTGGGTGGCGGATTATTCCAGCCGGCCGAAATATCCGTATGTCTTCGACATCTGGCAGTATTCCTCCTCCGGCCATGTGGATGGGGTGGAAGGGCGCTGCGATATGGACCTGATGCTCATAGAAAAAGATCCCCCTGAAGAAGAGGAATCTGATTAATCCACATCCTGTTCAGCCGTTTCCTCCCACAGGAATTCGGCTTCGACCCGGCCCCGTGAGAGGTCGCGGATCGGCTTCTCGATTTCATCCTTTGCCAGCACCGAGGCGGTGATCTCCTCATCGTAGGAGAGTGCATCGAGGATGGTATTGCGCCGCAGCCATGTTTCCACCGTGCCCGACATATCATACGGGTAGGTGACAGAGTATCTCCGCAAAGTGACGTCGGTCACTTTTTTTGCGTGGGCCAGGGCATCGGCCACCGAACCGGAATAGGCCCGGATCAGCCCGCCGGCCCCCAGCTTGATGCCGCCGAAGTAGCGAACCACGCAGGCGACGACATCGCTCAGGCCGCTTTTGCGGATGCTTTCCAGCATCGGCACGCCGGCCGTGCCGGAAGGTTCATGATTGTCGCTGGAGCGCTGAATCATGTTGTTTTCCCCGCACATATAGGCGGTGCAGACATGGGTTGCATCGGCATACTCCTTACGGATGCTCTCGATGAAATCACGCGCCTCCTGCTCGCTTCTTGCCGGGGCCACACAGGCGATGAATCTGGATCTGTTGATGACGGTTTCTTCCCGATATTCTTCTTTGAGCCGCATATTTACCTCGACCATATTGTATAATAATCAACAGGTGAAAACTATGGGAAGAATTCAGAAACTGGATGCCAATACAGCCAATATGATTGCGGCCGGCGAGGTCGTCGAAAGGCCGATGGGCGTCGTCAAAGAACTGATTGAAAACGCGATTGATGCGGAAAGCTCAAGGATCGACATCCTGATTGAAGAAGGCGGCATGAAGAAACTGACCGTGCAGGACAACGGCGTCGGCATGGACAGCCAGGATGCCGTCATGGCCTTTGAGCGCCATGCCACCTCCAAGATCAAGACGCAGAATGATTTATGGTCCATCCATACGCTCGGCTTCCGCGGGGAGGCCCTGCCTTCGATTGCCTCGGTTGCCAGGGTGACATTGGAAACAAGCGACGGCAATGAGAGCACTCAGGTCATCATGGAATACGGCAGCACTGTTTCGGTGGCCCCGTACCCCTGCAACCAGGGCACTTCCATCACGGTGGAAGGGCTGTTCTACCGCACCCCGGCCCGGCTGAAGCACATGCGTTCGGCTTCCTATGAAGCATCGCTGATCCAGGATGTAATCATCCGCTTTGCCCTTTCCCACCCGGAAATCGCCTTTCATTATTATAACGAGGGAAGAGAAGCCTTCGCCACCACCGGCCAGAACGACCTGCTGGAAGTCCTCTACCAGGCCGGCGGCAGGGCCGCTGCCGAAAATGCCGTGGAAGCGGACTTCTCAGACTATGACTATCATGTCCATGGCTATATCGTCAAGCCGGCTGTCAGCCGCGCATCCCGCAGTGCCATGAACCTGTTTTTAAACGGCCGCATGGTCCGGACATACCGTTTATATAAGGCTGTATCCAATGCCTACCAGGGCTATCTTCCTGAAGGCCGTTACCCGATGGTCGTGCTGTCCATCGACATGGATCCGCATATCCTTGATGTCAACGTGCATCCTTCGAAATGGGAAGTCAGGCTGTCCAAGGAAAACCAGCTGGAAGCCATGCTTGCCGAAGGGGTCAGGAACCTGCTTGTTTCCACCATGCCGGCGATTGCGGCAGATACTCAGAAGGCCAGGGTCACCTACTATGAACCCATGTCCTTTGACCCCGACCTGTTAGAGGCCAAGGAAGAAAAGCCTGCTATCAAAGAAGAACCGGTCCCTCAGGAAACAAAGTCTGTCCAGGAAGTGATGGATCAGCCGGAAGACAAGCCTGTTCCGGAAGCTGCCGCACAGCCGCAACCCGAAGTTCCCGCAGAACCGGAAGAACTGCTTCCTGGAAAAGCGGAAGAAATACAGCCTGAAAAACCGGAAGAAATACAGCCTGAAATGGTCAGTGAACCGGTGGCAGAAACCGTCAGTTTCCCGCAGCTGGAAGTCATCGGCCAGTACAAGGACAGGTATATCCTTGCCTCAGCCGAAGCCGGCCTGGTGCTGATCGACCCGAAACGGGCGATGGAGCGCATCCAGTATGAAGACATGCTGAAAAGGGTGAAGGAACCCGGGACAATGGTGCCGCTGTTAACGCCGCTGGTCCTGCCGGTGACGGAAGACATCACCAGGAGGCTGGAAGAGATCAACAAGGCGGCGGAAACCATGCAGGTATGCTTTGAAGAATTCGGCAGGGATACCCTGATGGTCAGGGAAATCCCTTCCTGGATGATGGATCTGGATGCGGAAAGCTTTTTAACCGATTATCTGGATGTCCTGCGTTTCCAGGATACCGATGCTTCGGCTTTGATGCAGAAAAAGAAGACAGCCGTCATGGCTGAGGGCTATGTGAAATACAGAAAGAAGAAGCTGACAATGGAAGAAATGCAGATCCTTGTCCGGCGGCTGAGCCAATGTGAAAACGGCTTCTTTACCGTCAGGGGGAAACCGGTCATTGTCGTGCTGCATGAAAAGGAACTGGACAAGGAGTTTGCCGTATGAAAAAGGTACTTGTCATTGCCGGGCCGACGGCGGCCGGCAAGACCGCTTTTTCCATCCGCCTGGCCAAGGCGTTCCATGCCGAAATCATTTCCGGCGATTCGATCCAGGTCTACCGCGGCCTGGACATCGGCTCGGGCAAGGTGACCGAAGAAGAGATGGACGGGGTCGTGCACCATCTGCTGGATATCCGCGACCCCTCAGAAAACTACAGCGTCTCCGATTTCCAGAAGGCGGCCAGGGAGGTCATTGACCGCAATGACGGTCTCTCCATCATCTGCGGCGGCACCGGCCTTTATCTGAAGGCGTGCCTGTATGATTATGAATTTGAAGAAGAAAAAGACAGGGATGCCCGCGACAGTGAACTGGAAGCCTTTGACAATGAAACGTTATGGGCCATGCTGAAGGAAGCGGATCCGGTACAGGCAGAAAAGATCCATGTCAACAACCGGGTGAGGCTGCTGCGTTCGCTGACGATTCTGAAGCATACCGGCCAGCCGCAGAGCTTCCGGGAAGCACAGCAGAAGCATGAGATGATCTATGATGCCTTGATCTTAGGCTGCACGATGCCCCGCAGCAGGCTGCATGAGCGTATCAATCTGCGGGTGGAAAAGATGTTTGAGGCCGGCCTGGAACAGGAGGTCAGAGGCCTTCTCGAGAAAGGCGTGACCTTTCAGGATCCGGGCATGAAGGGGATCGGCTACCGGGAGTGGGAACCGTACTTTCAGGGACAGTGTTCCGCCGAAGAAGTCAAAACAGCCATCCAGACGCATTCCCGCCAGTTTGCCCGCCGTCAGTATACCTGGCTCAACCATCAGATGCCGGTGCACTGGTTCAATATTCTGGATGAGGAAGAAACCGAAGCGGCCGAACAGACAGCACGGAGGTGGTACCAATGAACCGCAGGCTGATCAGAAAAGACATCAAAGGGCAGATCTTCCTGATGACGATGATCATGACGGTGGTCTTTGCCCTGGTACAGATCATACGGCCGATGTTCATCCAGAGCTATATCCTGTTTCCCAGAGCATTGATGATCGGGGCAGTCCTGACTGTGACCGGTTATGTGCTGTTCCGTCTGAACTATCTGTTATGCACTTTCATGATCTTCCGGGAAGTGAAAAAGGCAGAAGAAAAAACCGGCGATCTGTTTGAAACCCAGACCTTCCGCCGCATTGCGAAGGATTTCTACGGTTCAGAAGACTATCTTCTGGTCCGGGAATACTGGGCATATGAGATCTGGCATCGCTCTGATGTCAGTGATATCAGTCTGGTAACGGATCAGAAAGGCCGCAGGCAGGCTGCCCTGACGCTGGTCGGGGAAGAGGTGCCCCGGCTGATCCGGCTTCAGGATCCGGAAGAATCGTGGGCAAAACTGAAACAGTGGCAGCGGGAAGGTGAACATTAAATGAATCTTAAGGCATGTGGTTTGACTTTTCATCAAAGCCGGCTAATATTAATACTGTTTAAGGAGGTAGCACAATATGTATGAATATGAGAGAAACCAGGCATACACAGCTGATGCCGGTTCGCTGAACGCATATATGACCAAAGTCTTTCTGAACATGGCTGTCGGCCTGGGCCTGACTGCGCTGGTCGCCTTCCTGGGATACTATTCCGTTATGACCGGCGGCATCTTCTATACGATTCTTGTAA
>JAFWCP010000259.1 GCA_017536845.1 Solobacterium sp.
CCTAAGCTCCACTTTATTCAAACCGCAGACATCTGCGGTTTTTCTTATGTTTCAAAAAGCCTGAAGGAATATCCCTCAGGCTCTTTGTTTACTTCAGATTGTCGGAAATCTTCCGGCTGAACGGAATGTCATACGACCAGGGATTCACCTGCTCATATGTATAAGCGGCCGCCAGCACATCCTCATCCATGAACTTCCGGCCGATGATCTGCATGCCGACAGGCAGGCCGTCTTCTGTCAGTCCGGCCGGAACGGAAGCGGCCGGATTGCCGGTGAAGTTCTCAAAGAATGTCTCGAAGAAACCGATCAGCGGTTCGACCGGCCTGCCGTTTACCGTCAGCGGGCCTTTCGTATTGCCGTCTTCAGCATTTCGAACAGGCGGGCAGATGGTTACCGGTGACAGGATGATGTCAAAGTCACGGAAGACATCTTCCTGGGCATCGAGGATCTCGGTCCGCATTTCATTGATGCGGCGGATATCCATCATTGTCCCCTTGATCATCACATCATTCCAGTAAATGAATTCCTCCGGCAGTTCCTGCCGATGATCCCTGACAATGTCAAAGCCGTTTTTCTTCCAGAGTTCCATATCCGTTGCCGTATCGAAGCAGATGCTGCGGCACCATAACTCCGCATATTCATTCTGGGTATGGGGGGAAACGGAAGGAAACGGGCTCCACCGAACAGCCGGCATCCTTGAACTTCATGGCCGCAGCCCGAACGATCTTTTCTCCTTTGGTTTTAGGTTTTACAAGCAGGATATCGGACCCGAACTGCTTGGCTGTAAATCAGCCTTGTTAATATACCCGGAATCTTCAAAAGAAAAAGTGTTTCCCGGACAATCGTTCACAACTGCCGGACAGCAGTACATGAAAACCGCCCTTGCGGACGGTTTCCGTTTACAGATTCTCGTTTTTCAAAGCATCAATGGGATTGTCCCGGCGCAGGATCGAGGCCGTATAGACCATGGCAATGCCGACGACTAAGAAGACGCTGATGACGGCAATGACAATGCTGTACCAGGGAATGTAGAAGCTGCTTTCAACCAGGTTGTAAGACACCCGGTAGATGGCATAGCTGACCAGTACGGAAACAGGCAGGCCCAGCAGCAGGCTCCGGCAGCCGTAGATCAGACATTCATAGTCAAGCATCTTGCGGAAGCCCTTCTCACTCAGCCCGATAGATTTCAGCATGGCGAACTCTCTTCTTCTGAGCATCATGTTGGTGGATACCGTATTGAATACATTCGTCAGGGCAATCAGTGAAATCATGACGATAAAGCCATAGGAGAAGACATTGATCACCGTTACTGCCATGCGTACGGTTTCTTCACTTTCAGCAAGGTCATACACATCCGCCATCCCGGTTCCCTGTTCCCGCAGAGCTTCTGTCAGGGCTGTGTATGCCCGGGCGTGGGCAGTGGCAGTCATGGCGATGTAAACTGACTGGGGACCGCCGTCCTGCACCAGCTCATCCTCCAGGCTTAAGGGATAGTACACCGCAAAGCTGTTCTGCGGCATCGCCGACAACGGTCTGCGTATGATGGCGCCGACTGCAAATTCATCAATGATCTGATTTCCCTCTGCCGGAACAGTATACGGGGCGTCATAATCCACGGCATCCTCGCCGTCAATGATCGGATAATATACCAGACGCATCCGGCCGTCTTCATCCTCCACAGCCCGGTCAAAGACATAGCCTTCCATC
>JAFWCP010000260.1 GCA_017536845.1 Solobacterium sp.
AAAATAGTCAAACATGTCAATTACCTCCGCTTCATTCTGCTGCAGCAAGACACTGAAACTCATGCCTTCCAATATCGGTTCAAATACTCTTCGATTTTCTCATCCGACAGAGAGTAGATACTTTTCATTTGGTGCCTGGTATCTTCACGGGTGTGGCCTGTCCTCTGCAAGTATCTGACCAGCCCACTTACGCCTTCTTCCAATCCTGCAGTCCTGCCTTCTTCTAATCCTGCAGTCCTGCCTTCTTCTAATCCTGCAGTCCTGCCTTCTTTCAATCCTTCTTCCTTTGCTTCTTTCACAAGGCAATGGGTTGTGTATTCCTGACTGAAAAAATAGTCAAACATGTCAATTACCTCCGCTTCCTTTTCCTGCAGAAATTCTCTGAGAATATTCTGTTCCTTGCAGATCCTGATTGTTTCCAGCAACGCCTTCCTTCTTCTGACCAGTTCGTCAGAACAGCTTTTCAGCTTGCTATACTGACGCTTCTGAATATGGCAGAAGCGGATATACTGGCCGACAATGGTATCATCTTCTTTCCACAGCACCTTTGCGGACAGATCAATCTGTGCATTTCCATGGAAGAAATCGCTTTTCAGCGAGATATCATCCTTAAGGAATTTCTTTACACCGCCGCCGGCATAGATGACAAAATACCTTTCCTTCGGCAGTTGCTCTGCCCGGACGGTATAGGGTGTAATCTCCCGAGCGTGCATGTACCGTCTCATCCATTCCGCGCCATAAAGATACAGGCGGTGGAGAATGGCCCAGTCCCAATGTGTCTGTGCTTCAACCATGCATACGTACTCATCACCTACAGCCAGGCTGAGATCGTTGTGCTGGCCATAGGCGAAGACCGTTTCCACATCTCTTTTCCTGATTGCCATGCCTTCAATGTCCACATCCGGCATCAGGCACCTCACAAGCTCACGCTGATATTCCGGGATACTGAAGAGACAATGGAATACAGCATCGGGAATGTTCCGGACTGTCACGTTTTCTCCCGGCATATCCGCAACAGCTGCAGTTCCGCCCATCATCGTCACATACAACAGTACTGTCACGGCTATTATAGCCAGCGTCATGGGATGGTTCAATGTCAGTTTCGACAATTGAACCATGAATGTAGAGTTCATCATAATCTTTTCCTCCTTTTCGCCTCTCCAAATTAAAAGAAAGAAAAGAAAAAGAAGAGCTTCCGGGAAAAACTTTCACAGAAAACTCTTCAAAAAAGTCCAAAATATCAAATATTCTGGACAAAATCTTGATCGCTGTATTTGCGAGTCGTTTATTTTCCGGCAATCTTTTCGACCACTTCCTGAATGCACATATCCCACAATGCCCATTCATGGGAATATCCTTCCACTGTCTTGAACAATGCCTTTAAGCCGATCTGATCTGCATACGCCTGGAAGCGGACATAGTTGTCATAGGCAATGGGATCCTTTGTCCCGCAATAGAAATACAGGTCAGGCAGTTCTTCCTTCTTCTCTTCTGCCAGCCGCCAGAGGTTCAGCGGCGAAGCAAGATAACCTTCCATGCCGCCAAAGTTGTCGATCAGATTCTTCACCCTGGGATAGAACGGGGAAGCCGTATTCACGATTGACAGGTCTTCCGGTACGGCTGACATGGAGAAGACAGCCTGGAAGAGCTCAGGATGGTTGAATCCGTAGATGCAGGCACCACGGCCGCCCATGGACAGGCCGGCAACGTAGTTGTCTTCCTTCTTCCGGCTGGCCGGGAACCAGGCATAGATCATGGGCATCAGCTCATTGAGCAGATTGCTGAAGGCGTTGTAGCCCATGGCAAAAGTGCTCCAGTCCGCATACATGCTGTTGAGGGAAGACGGCATGACAACGACAAGCTTCTTATCCTTGCAGTATCTCTCCAGCCCGCTCATCCGGATCCAGTCGGTATAGTCGCCGAAGGTGCCGTGCAGCAGCCAGAGCACAGGGTATTTCGTTTTTTCGTCATAAAACTCTTTCGGATCCTTGTCCGCATCAGGCAGCAGGATGTTGACGTCCGTATTGCCCATCAGTGTGCGGCTCATGTAATTTAAATGAATCAGCGCCATAGTCTTCAGTTCTCCTTTTTATCATTATAACAACGAAGCAAATACAATGGTTTGAATTCTTCCGGAAATGATCATACAATTATGCCAGTAAAGGAGTATCTCAATATGACATTTCTGCAATTCGCAAAAGAACGTTATTCCTGCCGCAGCCTGAAGGACCAGCCGGTGGAAAAAGAAAGCATTGACATGATCATCAAGGCCGGCATGATGGCTCCGACTGCCTGCAATTACCAGCCGGCAAAGATCTTTGTACTGGAATCTGCAGATGCGCTGGCCAAAGCAAAACAGCTCTGCAGACAGTCGTTTATCTCCCCCTGTCCGGTGATTTTTGTCATCGGGGCAGATGAATCACGGGGCTGGGTGCGTGACTATGACGGCAAGAACTTTGCAGAAGTGGATGCTTCCATCATCGCCACGCATATGATGCTGGAGATTCATGACCTCGGCCTGGCCACAACCTGGATCGGCCACTTTGACCCGGCAGCCTTTCAGGAAGCTTTCCCTTCCATGCAGGGATATTCTCTGATTGCCCTGTTCGCGGTGGGCTATCCGGCCGATGACGCTGTCCCTTCACCTCTTCACAGCCGGACCAGAAGCGAAGCGGAACTGGCTGTCAGGTATTAAAAAAGACGCCTCCGTATCAAGGCGTCAATGTCATCTGGAGAACCTTCCGGTCACCTTACATCTTTGTCAGCATCTTCAGTTTTCCCGTCAGTCTGAAGCCGGTGACAATATTCTGAACAGTGCCGCAGCAGGCACACTGGTAGCGGTACGGATACATGTACAGACAGTCTGAAGGCTTCAGCCTGACGTTGTACTGTTCGTTGATGCAGCTGCGGCAGATTTCTCCCCCGAAGCGTCTGGAAATACGTTTTGTACTCAACATAAATAATACCTGCTTTCGGTTTCATATTATCGGGAATTTGGGATTATTCAATTCTTTCTGAATAAAAAGCATCCATTTTTCACTAATTACCTGCTTTTTGTTCCAATCTCTGTGCAAAAATATATAAGATAGGGGTGACACTATGTACATTGCCATCGTTGATGACATCCGCAAAGACCGAGAACTTCTGGAACATGATATCCGGAATTTTTACAGCGGCATCGTGAAAATCGTTTCTTATGCGTCCGCTGAGGAGTTCATTCGTGACATTCCCCGCTTTGACGGCGACCTTGTTTTCCTCGATATCTGCATGGACGGCATGAACGGAATCGAACTGGCCCGCAAGCTGCGGGAAAACGATCCCTACCTGCTGATTGTCTTCCTGTCCTCTTCCGCGGATTTTGCCTTCGATGCTTTCCCGATCCATCCCTTTGACTACATTATCAAGCCCTATACCGAAGAAAAACTGGCCCATGTGCTGAAAGAAGCATCCCGGCTCAAGGAAACTTCGGTGCCGATGGCCGCCATCAAGGTGCCGTACCGTTCCCTGAACGTGCCCATGGCAAAAATCATCTCCGCCGTTGCCTCCGGGCATACGGTGGAAGTCACCCTGATTGACGGCATGGTGCTCAAAAGCATCCAGACCTTCAAGGAAATCCAGAACATCCTGTCGGATGATCCCCGTTTCCTCGTCATCAACCGCGGTGTCCTGGTGAATATGGATGAAGTGCTCTCCATGGACGGTGAAAACATGCGCATGAAGTCCGGTGCTGTCTATCCTCTGCGGTTAAGAGGAAGGATCGACCTGATTTCCGCCTTTTCCCATTACGTGGTCACAAGGATGAAGTAAATGGATATCTTTCTGCGTTATTTTCTGGAATTTCTTGCCCTGCTGCAGGGGTTTGTCATTGTCGCCCTGCCGGTAAGAAAACAGCTTGAAAAAACAAACCTGACCATCAAGGCAGTGCTTGGTTCTGTCGTTGCTGTTTTTATGATTTCCGGTTCCTTCATCTGTGCCAGGTACAGCCTCCAGACTGCCTTTATCATGATTCTTTTTGTCCTGGCAATGTTTCCTGTTTATCTGCTGTTAACCGGCCTTTCGGTCCCGAAGGCCGTTTTCTGTTACTTCAGCGGCCTGCTGACCATTTCCTTCAGTACCGTATATACCCAGCTGCTGGCAGCACCATGGGAAGTCGGCAACCACACCGACGTCTGGCTGCCGGCAACCTCTGTCATTGAAATCATCATCACCATCCTGCTGACGTGTATCTTCTATCGGTTCCTGGCCTATGTCCTGCCGGACCTTCTGGATGACCCCGGCATGAACCCGACCTGGGACAAGGTTATGTGGTTCCCTGTCGTCACATCCATTCTGGCCCTGTGGGTATCTCCCCAGCATGAAGATGTCCTGCTGATCGGGCGGATCCGGATCATCTCACTGATCCTGCTGCTGTTTTTCCCTTTTGCCATGTGGGCATTCTTCCATTACCTTTTCACCATCTGGCAGTACTTCCTGAAAACCTTTGATCTGCAGAAGGAAAATGATATTCTGCAGCTGCAGGAAACCCGCTACCGCCAGCTGAAACGGTATATGGATGCCACCCGCACCCTGCGGCATGACTTCCGCCAGCATATTCTGGCCATAGAGAAGTTTGCCCGGGAAGGCCAGAATGACCGGCTGCTGGAATATCTGCATGAGATTTCCGCCCGTATGCCTCTGACGGCCAGGGTATTCAGCGCCAACAAGGCCATCGACGCCGTTGCTGCGTATTATGATGAATACGCCCATAAGCAGGAAACCGTCATCGACTGGCATCTCAATATCAGCGATGATGTGCCGTTTCAGGACATCGACCTGTGTTCCCTGCTTGGCAACCTGGTGGAAAACGCCCTGCATGCGACGGAAAAAATGGAAAAGGAAAAGCGCACCATCACCGTCAAGGCAGAGATGATCACGCCGATCATGCTTGCCGTCAACGTTGTCAATCCCTACGACGGCAGCCTGAATCCCATCACCGATGATGCCGAACACGGCATCGGCTTACGCTCTGTGGAAAGGACCGTGAAGAAATACAGAGGCGTATCCCGGTTCCATACCGACAACGGCATGTATGCCGTTGAGATCCTGCTCAACGCACCCGAAAAAGAATGACGGCCGGAGCTTCATGGTTCCGGCTTTTCGTATATACCATTCTCTCTCAGACAACGCATGATTCTTATGACTGGCTAAGGGCAGATCATGAAAGATTTACCAGATCACTTTCAATTTCCGTCATTTCCCCTGTCTAATGAATATCAGGAGATTTGATTCTGATATAATATCGAGGAGGTTGAACACATATGAAAGAAATCAATGTCATTACCCATGCGGGCCTGTTTCATGCGGATGAAGTGCTGTGCACCGCCATGTTGAAGAAGATTTACCACGTCAATGTCAGAAGGGTATTCCAGGTACCGGAAGAGATTGATGAAAATACCATTGTCTATGATATCGGCGGCGGTCAGTTTGACCACCATACCGAAGAGAACAAACGCAATAACGGTTTCCACGAAGGAACGCAGATTCCCTACGCTTCCTGCGGGCTGGTCTGGGACCACTTTTATAAAGAAATCCTGCTTGCCAAAGGCTGTGCCGAAGACGCTGTAGAGGATGCCAAGGAAAAAGTGGACCAGGACCTGATCCTTGGCATTGATGCCGCTGACAACGGTGTCTTTTCCATGGAAGGTTCGGCATTAACGGTTTCCGGCATCGTCCGCCTGGCCAATCCCGCCTGGAATGACAACGTCTCCACCGATGAAGCATTCCATAAGGCAGTTGACCTTGCCGGGGAAATCCTTGAGCTTGTCCTCCACCAGGCCATTGCCCAGGCAGCCGCAAAGAAGATTGTCGAAAAAGCCATCGATGATGCCCGGGATGGCATCATGGTCTTTGACCGTTATACTTCCTGGCATACCGCCTTCTTCTTATCCGCCAACCCCAAAACAGCGAAGATTGATTTCCTGATCTATCCTTCCTTGCGGGGCGGCTACAACGTCCAGGCAGTGCCGGTATCCCTGACCGACAGGACATCAAGACTTCCTTTCCCGGAAGCCTGGCGGGGCAAGACGCCGGAAGAACTGCAGGCCATGACCAGTATTGCCGGCCTTACCTTCTGCCATAACAGCGGCTTCTTATGCGCGTGCAAGACACTGGATGACGCATATCAGATTGTCAGCCTGACCAGGAAGGTCACCGCATGAAAGCCATCTCCATCAGCCTGCATGTGCAGAAGCTGACCCTGCCCATCAATTACAACACCATGCTGCAGGGGCTGATCTACAGCCTCCTCAGCAGCAACGAGCAGCTCTCGGCCGCTGTGCATGACCAGGGGATCATGGTCAACAACCGGAAATACAAGCTGTTCTGCTTCACCAGGCTGAAGGGGAAATCACAGATGGATGAGAACCGGCAGATCACCTATACCTCAGACGTCAGCTTTGAAGTCCGCAGTGCGGCTGATGTGATCATTGATACCATTGCTGAAAGGCTGGCTGAAAACGCCATCATCCGCATCGGCAACAACATCCTGAAAGTGGCTTCCTTCACGGTATTTGAAAAGGTCATCCTCGCCAATTCCGTGAATATCCGGATGATTGAACCGATCACCGTCCACAGCACCCTGGATGACGGCAGCACGTATTATTACAAACCCGATGAAGATGCCTTCTACCAGCAGGTTGCGGACAATGCCTATCGCAAGTATGTGGCCTATGCCATGAATACAGAGATTGCCCCGATCACCATCTATCCAATCAGGGTAACGCCGAAAAACAAGGTCATCACCAGGGTCAAGAACCTGGTTGTGGAAGCCTGGCACGGCACCTACCACATTGAAGCAGACCCGGAGATTATCAGCTTCCTGTACTATGCCGGCCTTGGGGACAGGAATTCCCAGGGCTTCGGCGTCTTTGAAATCGACTGAATACGAACAACGGCAGCGATGCTTATGCACCGCTGCCGCTTTTGTTATCTCAGAAGATATTTTCAGATTGACTGGATCGGCAGTTCCCATTAGCGTTTGAAGCCAGATTCATGAGACAAATAATCTTAGTTTCATCGTTTTCTCATTGACGGTCAACCTCTTGATCGTGCTCAGAAGAATTCAACATTTATGTTTAACATTTTGGCTTTCGAAAAATTGTATTTTTCAAAAATGTAGCATAGAACAGCCTTCTACGCAATTGTTGACTCGAAAGCGCAATATGAGTTTTTTGACCGAATGGGGGTTGACCGCGAAAATGGCCTAAAAACAGCAAATGTAAACGCTTACAAACGGTCAACCTCCAGACTCCTTTTCACGATATAGACTCAAGTACTCACAATGTCAGGAAATACAAGGGTTTGTGCAGTGTAGCGAGTCACGCAACAGCCCGGGGGTTGACCGCGAAAAAAGGGTAGTAATTGACTAAAATTAATGTTATAATCTTCACGAAGCAGTGAAAACACTGTTGTGAACCGTACCCTATTAGGAATTGACGCGCGCATGGAATCCATTTTTTTCCAATTCTTTCCCAAAGTGAACCGTACCCTATTAGGAATTGACGCATTATTATCTTCTCAGTACTTAGTGCTTCGGAGATTTCTTCATTGTGAACCGTACCCTATTAGGAATTGACGCTATACATGTAAGTAATTCCATATGCTTTCATAATTCCTCGTGAACCGTACCCTATTAGGAATTGACGCTTCCAAGGCGCCATACATGAAGGTCACCTCATATACGTACGCGTGAACCGTACCCTATTAGGAATTGACGTAAAGTGAAGGGCATTTCTTTCTTTGATGATTTCCGGCTCATCGCCTTGTGAACCGTATCCTATTAGGAATTGACGCCTCGCCGTTCTTGATAACGAAAAGTCTTCTGAAATTCCTCATGTGAACCGTACCCTATTAGGAATTGACGCATGAGTGCATCCCTGCACTCTTTCACATCGGCGACGGAGAGTGAACCGTACCCTATTAGGAATTGACGCG
>JAFWCP010000261.1 GCA_017536845.1 Solobacterium sp.
CTTCCTGAGCGTCATTTTCCCCAAGGGGCCGCAGGCCGATGTCCTGCGGCTTCAGGGGAATAAACAGCAGGCTGGGAATGATGCACAGGACAATGAAGATGACATAGCCGATATACGTTTTCTGCCAGCCGAAGGTTTCAATCAGACGGGAAAGGATCGGTGACGCGATCGCGGAGCCGATGCCGGAAAAGCTTAAGGCAATGCCGGTCAGGGTGCCGCGGTAGCGGACAAACCAGTTGCCGATGAACATGGTGATGATCATCATGGAAGCCCCCGCAAAGCCTACGCCGCGCACAGCTGCCGCAAGATCCATCAGGAAGGTATTGGGAGCCAGGGCAATCCCGAAGCCCGAGACCATGATCAGAATCGCGCCGGCAAGGAGGATATTCTTGATCCTCACATTGCGCGAGATCATTTTCGCGACAAACGGCGTGCCGAGGCCGACAATCAGGTTGGAGATGGACATGTGCAGGGTTATGCTGCCCTGGCCAACTTGCATGGCATCCGCCATCGGTTTGTAGAAAACACCGTAGGCGTTGACCATTCCCATGGCGCCGCATGTCATCAGGCATGTGCATACGGCTGCGAGTACATAAATGGAGTGCCCTGTTTTTTTCATACAACCACCTGCTTTCTTTACCTGTGTTATATTATAATCAAATTTTCAGGTAAACAGGAGACAGGAAGTTCATCTCAGCAAAAAGACAAAAGAATTTAGATGTAACCATTGACATTACAACTAATATCATTTATGCTTGTTGTGCGAGATGTAACTAAGGAGATTACATCGAAGCCGATCAGGAGGAAATGAATATGACTGACAAAGAAAAAGCATTGGCACTTATCAGTACATTTACAACCGGAGACACCGAGAAGGCAAAGGAACTCCTTGCAGAAGGGTATATCCAGCATAATCTTGCATACGGCACAGGGGCGGCGGCATTTGCCGGCAGCGTCGCCTGGCTTGCCGGGGCACCGGTCAGAACAACGGTTCACAACATCCGCGCCTTTGAAGATAAAGATAAGGTCTTCCTGCAGACCGTTTACAACTTTGCCGGCGCCGGCGAACAGGTCGCATTCGATATCTTCCGCTTTGACGCGGACGGAAAAATTGCCGAGCACTGGGACAATCTTGCCGCAAAAGCTGCGCCGAATCCTTCCGGGCACACACAGATTGATGGCTATGACTGTCTGGAAGATCTCGATAAAACCGAAGAAAACCGTGAACTCATCAGGAATTTCCTGCACGATGTCATGCAGGGCAAGGCACCGGAAAAAACACCGGAATACTTTGACGGCGATGCATACATTCAGCACAATACGAGCATCGCGGATGGCCTGTCGGGTCTAAGCGCTGCCCTGGAAGCACTCGGCAGGTAGGGAATTCAGATGATCTATGATACAACGCATCAGATCCTTGCCCAGGGGAACTACGTGCTGGCGGTTTCCGAAGGGAGCTTCGGCGGCGTGCCTACCTCCTACTATGACCTCTGGCGGATCAAGGACGGCAGGATCGCGGAACACTGGGATGTCATGGAAACCATCGCTGCCAGGGATACATGGCAGAATACCAACGGAAAGTTTTAATGTGACAGTTGATCTTGCAACCGTTCTGCGATAGAATCTGCAGGCATATCCGGAGGTAACAGGATGCAGATATCAAGCAGGTTTACAGTCGCACTGCATATATTTACATGCGTGGAGATATTCAAGGAAGATCACAAGGTGACCAGCGAGTTTCTGGCCGCAAGCGTCAATACCAATCCTGTCATCATCCGGAAGATCCTTGCCCAGCTGAAGAACGCGGGACTGATCCGGGTGGCCAGGGGGACCGGCGGGATTGAGCTGACAAGAGACTTATCGGAGATTACCTTCTATGATGTTTACGAAGCGATTGAACCGCTGGAAGGCGGCGACCTGTTCCGCTTCCATGAAGCACCGAATCCGGAATGCCCGGTCGGCAGAAATATTCACGCCCTGCTGGATGACAGGCTGAAAGCCATCCAGAAGGCGATGGAAGATGAAATGAAAAAATATACGCTGGCGGATCTCAGTACAGACATGCAGGACATCCTGGCCAAAGAATCGTAAGACAGGGGCTTCGGTTCATTCTCGAAGCTCTTTTTCAAAAAAGGAGAAGATGATGGAAACAAGAGAGTATCTGGACTATGTCGTGCATGAGATCCACCGGACGATCGTGGCGACGGTGGATGATGAAGGACTTCCGGTCACGGCTGCGATTGATATGATGGACTGTGACGAGAACAGCCTGTATTTCCTGACCGCAAAGGGAAAAGGATTCTATGACCGCCTTGTCAAAAGAAAGTTTCTCGCCTTTACGGCCGTCAAGGGGGAGGACACAATGTCCAGCGTGGCGGTGTCCGTCCGGGGTAAGGTACGTGAACTTGGCTATGACCGGATACCGGAACTTTTTGACAAAAATCCTTACATGAAACAGATCTATCCCACGGAAGAGGCCATGCATGCGCTGACCGTGTTTCAGATTTATGAAGGCAGCGGGGAATGGTTTGACCTTTCCCGAAAGCCGATTGAAAGAGCATCCTTCTCGTTCGGCGGTGCGGTAAGGAAGCCGGAAGGATATTTCATCACGGACGACTGCATCGGCTGCGGCAGCTGCTGTGCGGTATGCCCGCAGGCATGCATCCGTCAGGACAGCATTCCGTTTCAGATTGAACAGGAACACTGCCTGCATTGCGGAAACTGCCTGACGGCATGCCCGGTCAGCGCCGTCCGAAAGATAGAAGCGTAAAATACGCATGCCGTAAGGGATCTCCTTACTGAAGACTGAAAAAAGAGCTCCGGTTGATCCATGCCGGAGCTCTTTCTGCTTATATTCAGAGATTTTCAACGTTGCCGTTATTGGCGATGACTTTCTTGTACCAGAAGAAGGAATCCTTCCTGTACCTGTCCAGGGTTCCGTTGCCTTCGTCATCGACGTCGACATAGATAAAGCCGTATCTCTTTCTGATTTCACCGGTGCCGGCCGA